>JAGOCE010000442.1 GCA_017998915.1 Candidatus Ozemibacteraceae bacterium | reverse complement strand
TCAGCAGGAATACCGTGGCCAGGGAAATCGCGATTTCCTCGTCTTTCGCCCTGATGGCTGGAGCCATCGCCGCGATCGCACTTCCGCCACAGATCGCGGTGCCGAATGATACCAGCAGCGTGGTGTTCCATCCGACGCCGAGCATGGTACCCAGGGCTGTTCCAAGGACGAGCGTCGTTGCGAGTCCGCAGATCGTCACGGAAATCGAATCCCATGCCTGGTTCAGAATCTGGGAAAGCGGCACCCCAAACCCCAGGGCGATGACTGAGATCTGGAGCAGCCGTTTATTCCAGCGCGACGAGGCGGCCGGGTACGGGTTTCCCAGAAGAAGTCCGAAGGCGACCCCGCCCACCAGCGAGGCAGCAGGCGTGACGCCCGGAATGAGGCAGAGTGCCAGGGCTGTACCAAAGGCGATCTGATGCTTCGACAGGATGTTCATCGGTTTCTCCCTCGTTCGGTTGATTCAACCATATCCCATCCGATTCATTATGAAAAATTCATATTTTTTATGTTTTTCATGAGTTATACTTATGATTATGTCGCTCCATGCGGAACACATCGATCTCACCCTGCGCCAGCTCGAAATCTTCGTGACGGTCGCGAGGCTCGAGCACGCAACGCGGGCCGGGGAGGAACTTGGACTTTCCCAGTCGGCGATCAGTCTCGCCGTCTCCGAAATCGAGCGCCTGTGTCACGGAGCGGTCTTTGCAAGAATCGGCCGGAATCTTCGGCTCAATGATCGCGGCCGCCTCCTCCTGGAGGAAGCCGAAGCGGTGCTGGCTCGCATGAGACTTCTGTCGGAGCGTTTGGCCAGCGCGGAAGGCAACCCTGCCGGCCTCCTCAGGCTGGGCGCGAGCACGACGATCGGCAACTACCTTCTTCCGTCGATCATCGGCGCTTTCACCCGCCGATATCGTCGAGCACGGGTCGAACTGGCGATAGGAAACACGCATCAGATCGAAGAGCGTGTCGAGGCGGGACATCTCGACCTCGGTCTGATCGAAGGCCCAGAAATATTGCCTGGTCTATCGATCCGTCACTGGCGTGATGACGAACTGGTCGTCGTCGTGTCACCCCGGCATCCCTGGGCAAGACGGCGCTTGGCGCGCCCGTCGGACCTCGAACGCGCCGCATGGCTTGCCCGCGAACGTGGATCCGGCACCCGTGAAGTCTTCGAGGCTGCCATGACAGAAGCGGCACTGACGCCCTGCGTCAAGCTCGAGCTCGGTCACACCGAGGCAATCAAGCAGGCGGCGGCAGCCAACCTGGGCGTGGCCTGCCTGTCACGGCTTGTTGTCGACCGGGATCTTTCTCACGGGCGGCTCGTCGAAGTGGCAACGCCTCTCAACCTGAAACGAAGCTTATCGCTGGTCACCCGCCAGTCTCAGGCTGCAACTCCCCTGCTGAATTCGCTGCTTGCCTTTCTTCGCCAAAAAAGGCCCACACGCGCCTGCTGAAAACGCCGGCGCGGCTCAGGCGGACTTGTGCAGGCCGGTGTGTCGCGACTTCGGGGCCGGCGCCGTTCCCCCCGTTTCCACCCACCAAGCCAGGAAGGAAACGCCGTAGAGGGCCATGAAGCCTGCCCAGAACGGGAAAAACGCCTGCCAGAAGAGATCGTTCACCGTTAACCGGTTGATGATGAACGCGTCGATCACGGCGAACTGGATGACCCGAAGTCGCACGTTTTCGCGCAAATAATGCAGGTAATGCGGCAGGGGCACAGAATCCTTGCCCGTTTCGACGAGAAGCGACGTCGCGACGAGCACGATCAGGGTGTTCAGCGCCGTCTGGAGCAAGAGCATCAGGGATTCGGCCTGGCCTGCGCCGGAAAACGTCACCAGGCCGGGAATGATCTTCTGATGAAAGCCCATCCAGATGACGAAGATCAGGAACGGAAAAACGAAGAACCAGAGCAACGTATCGAGCAGCTCGAGCAGAAACCAGCTGCCAGACTTTTCCGAACCGAGGAAAAACACGTTCAGCATTCCCCGTTTCGGGTCTATCATGCCGGCGACGACATCCTGGACCTTCATGATGATGCTTGGCCTGATGTTCCGGGATCTGGCGGCCTTGTGCTGTTGCTCTTCAGCGGCTCCGGCCGACGCAGCCGCGGGCCCCGGCTGGGATTCATAGCCCTTCATATCGAGATTCGCGAAATGCTCGAGAAACGGCCGCTTTCCGGCTCGGACAGCGACCTGGATGAAGTTTTTCCCCTGTTTGTCCTCTTCTTTCGGATTCGCGCCGAAACTCAGGCACAGGTCAGCCACATCGACGTCGCCGTCCTGGGCGGCGAGGTGCAGCGGGGTTTCGCCGGCGAGGTTTCTCGCGTTCACGTCGGCGCCGGCTTCGAGGAGCAGCTGCATGATCGACCTGTTGCCGATCGCGGTCGCCCCGTGGAGAGGTGTTTCGCCGTGATCGTTCCGCGCCTCGATATTTGCCCCAGCTTCCAGAAGAAGCCTTACGACGGGCTCCACCTCATGTTGGGCCGCAAGGTGCAACGCCGTCTCATGCTTTTTTGAAACACCTTCGAGATTGGCATGCGTCGCGATGAAGCGCGCCACGATCTCGGCATGACCTTGGGCACAGGCCTCGTGCAGGGGTGTCCAGCCATAATCATCGGGCGCATCGGCTTTCGCGCCATGCTCGAGGAAAGCGTTTACGATTCCGAGCGAGCCGATTCCGGCCGCAAAGTGCAGAAGGGTTTCGTGATGATAATTGTGCCTCAGAGCCGCGTCGGGTTCCTGGGACAGCAGCTGTTGCACAGTCTCGAGATCGTTGCGCTCGATCGCCTGGACCAGTTTCGTCCAGACATGATCTTCCAGGTTCGCCTCGGGTTTTTTATAGGCATCGGGCTTGCCCGACGGAGATCGTCCTCCCTGGCGCTGTTGCGCATCCCGGAGATCGACCGCCGGCATGGCAGTCGTCCGGCGAACGTTTTTCCCGGTCTGGGGTGATGGTTCCTGAGCCTCGGGGCCATGCAGTTCGAGCCCCGAAAAATGATCGAGGAAATCACGTTTTCCCGCCCGGACCGCGATTTCGAGGAAATTGTTGCCTTGGTTGTCTTCGATTTCCGGGTTTGCGCCATGGGCCAGGCACAGGTCGGCAACCTCGATGTCGCCTTCTCGGGCAGCCAGGTGCAGCGGGGTTTCCCCGGCAAGGGTTCTCGCGTTCACGTCTGCTTTCGCCTCGAGGAACATCTGCATGATCGACGTGTGGCCGTCCGCCGCCGCCATGTGGAGCGGTGTTTCGCCATGCTCACTTCGCGCCTCCCGGTTTGCTCCGGCTTCCAAGAGTAGCTTGACCACGTCATCTTTGCCGTCGTGCGCCGCCAGGTGCAGGGCCGTTTCACGCTTTTTGGAAATTCCCTCG
>JAGOCE010000441.1 GCA_017998915.1 Candidatus Ozemibacteraceae bacterium | reverse complement strand
TCGAACAAGCGTTCCTGGAACGCGTCGGTCCGTCCCTCGAGGGCAAATCGCAGCCAGGCGATCGCGAACGGCGTCGTTCGGTGAAGGAAGCGGCGGACTTCCATGGCAAGCCGTCCGTGCCAGTCAGCCCTGAGCCGTCCCCCCAGCTCGCATGCCCGGCCCGTCAGCAGGAAGCCGCACATCGCTGCATCGCCGTCGGGGAACATGCCCATCCCCCGGCCAACGATCGCGAGAACGGGCCGCTCGGCGGCTTCGACGAGGGGCTCCTTCAGGCTTTTCGACAGGTCCGTGAGGGCGCTTTCGAGCGGCGGCGGGCTTCCACGAAGGGCGCGGGCGAGAGAACTTCTCAGGTGACCGGGAAAATCCCGGATGGCGGCGAGAATGTTCGAAGGCTGGGACGATATTCCCAGAAGGCTCAGCGTGCCGTGTCCCGGAACGATCAGCTTTCCCCCGGCGATGGACCAGTTGTCGGCGGAAAGCTCGAGGTCAGGCCGTGGAAGGCGCTCGAGAACGATCGTGTCGGGCGCGCGACCGCGCGCCGGCGTGACGAGAGAAACCATGCGCCCGGCGGAGGTGAAAAAAACGAGGGCGTCATCACCACGGTGCCGAAGGCTCAACCCGCCGACAGATGTATCATCCGCAAGACGCGGGTCGACGCCGAGAATGCGGCCGAACAAACTTTCTTTCACCTTCATAGACTCGGATTGTAACACCCTGCGCGGAATTTTTCATTAACCGCTCAACCCCGTTACGCCGATAGATGAGATCAGACCGTATTCTGCCCAAAGCTATCGTCGGGAGAATCAGAGATGTTCTGGAGCAAACAAATCCGCATTGGAAGCCATTTCGCAGTATTTTTGGCCTTCCTCTGCATGTTCATCATTGCCGGACAGGCCGCTCATGCGGCGGCAGCTCCAACGTTGGTGACGGCGAGCATTTCTCTGAAAACCGATCTCAACGGTGACACCATCGCGGCCATCGGGGATACGGTCGAAGCTCGGATCGAATTCATCGCCTCTCCCACTTTTTCCGGTGTAAGCGTCAGCTTCAGCGCCGTCGGCGGCCCGGCACTCGGCATGAATGTCACGACCTTGGATCCCATCGCCGGCAGATACCATGCCGTATGCCCCTGGACCGTGACTGCAGGCACCCAGGTTGAAGGATCGTATGGAGTTACCTTCACCGTTACGAACGCTCTTGGATCGATCGCTCCCGCTCCGGTCGCATACTGGGACTTCGACACAAAGCCTCCGATACGAAGCTCGATCATGACGGCCAATCCCAATCCCGGGAAAAAGGGGGACACCGTCCAATTCATACAGCGCCTCCAGGCCCCGGATGACGGCCAGTCGACCGAAGCATCCATATTTCTGAATTTATCGAGCATCGGCGGCCCCGCTGCTCAGGCGATGAGCTCGGATCCGTTTTCCACAACGTATGTGCTGCCAAACAATCTCGACGGAAACTATTCTGTTCCGGTCACGGTCTATGACAAGGCAAAAAACACCAACACCTATAACGACTTCTCGATGAACATCGACACGAAGGCGCCGAGCGTCGTCTCGGGAAGCGTCGTCAACCAGGCCGGCGCAACACTTCCCGCGCTTCCCGGCCATATCATCAAGTTCACCGTGAATCTCCAGGAATACGACGGGGACCTCGTCACGGCGGATCTTTCGGCGTTCGGTTCGACCCTCTCCCTGACACAGACATCCCCTCCCGGTGGAAAAACCTTCGAGGGCACATTTACCCTCCCACAGAAAGATGGCGTCGAAGGCACTAATTATCCGTTCACCATCAACGTCACAGACAACGCCGGCAACACGACGTCGACCATCGTGTATCTCGCGGCCATCAGCCTCGATCCACCGGTTCAGACGACAGCGGCCGTCCAGGTGCTCAACCAGGACATGACGCCCTCGCCGAACACCCAGCTGGCGAGCGTCGGCATGCATCTCTCCTTCAGTTCAAACATCTCCTCGACCCTCGAGGCGAGCGTCACGGTCGACCTCTCGGCCATCGGCGGAGACGCGAGCACCGTGATGACAAGGATCACATCGCCCTTCGTCGCGAACTCCCCGATGATGTATATGGCAACATATACCATTCCCGCGGGCACGATCGAAAACGTCTCGCTCTACACGTTCCAGGTGATGGCTCGTGATTCGGGCGGAAACACGGTGTATCGTTCGACGACGCCATCGATACGGATCGACAGCAACCCGCCCGTCGTTTCCGCACTATCCGTCACGAGTTCGTCAGGAGGCGCCACCATCCATATCGGCGATCTCGTCACGGTTGACGCGACCGTGACGGGCGTCGAAACGGGCTCGGTTTCGGCGGATCTCCGCGCAATCGACGGCACGTCAGCCCGCCGCACGTTCACGAACATCTCGGGAAACACCTGGCGAACCTCTTTCACCGTTGCCACCAGCGCGACGATGCTCGACACACCGATTTTCGCGATCAGGGTCACGGCGACCGACGACGTGACGAACATCGCATCCATGGAATCGGCCCTCCTGTCGGTGGACAATGAGCCACCCGTGTATCTCAGTTCGAGCTGGAGCGTCAGTCCGATCCTGGACGGCTCGCACCCCTACGTCCGCATCGGCGACCAGCTGACGCTCGATCTCAATGTATCGCCCTCCATCGACCCGTTGACGATCAAGGTCGATCTGACCAGCATCGGTTCGACATCGGCGGTGATGAACCAGGTCGCGGTAGGCCAGTATCAGCTTGTGTTCACCGTCCCGGAAGGTCCGCAGAATCTCGGTGCGACGTTGCCGATCAGTATCATCGACGATGCGGGAAATTCCGCATATACGAGTGGGTATACGAAAGCAGCCAACGCATCGTATTCCATCGCGATGTTCGACCAGTATCTGCCCCAGCCGAGCGGCAGGCTCAATGTGGCCGTAACGCGCATCGATCCGGCCATCGACTCGCTCGGGCTGAATGTCATCAATCTGAACCGGCATCTGGCGTTCGGCTGGCCGGTCAGTTCGACCAGTCGCGATGCCCCCGGCGAGTGCAAGGTCGATCTGTCGCTCGTGGGAAAATCATCGACTGAAGCGATGACCTGGGCAGCACTTCCGATCGCCTCGTACGGGTATTTCATGAACGCCGCCTCGCTCGGCGTGACGATCGAGGATCCAGCCTACACGTTCATCGCCACGATGACCGACAAGGCCGGCAACACGATCGCGACCACGACATCCGTCTCCTATATCGTCGATTGTATTCCGCCCGTTATCAATTCGCTCAGCGCCGAGGTCGTCGGCGGCGGCATCGCCACGATCGGACGTCAGATCCTGTTCCGGGCGAACGTCAGTCTGGCTGACGGAAACGCACCCACGGTCAACCTCGCCACG
>JAGOCE010000052.1 GCA_017998915.1 Candidatus Ozemibacteraceae bacterium | reverse complement strand
ATTATCTCAAGGAGGCGACGGTCCTGCGGAGCGCCCTGAGTGCGAGCAGGGCAAAGATCACCGTCTTCCTTCTCGCCGTCATTTCTCTCGTCACGATCATCGGTTCTGTCATGTACGTGATCGAAGGTCCCGAACACGGCTTTACGAGCATTCCGGTCAGCATCTACTGGGCGATCGTGACGATGACGACCGTCGGGTTCGGCGACATAACCCCGAAAACCCCCCTGGGCCAGCTGTTCGCCGGCATGGTCATGATTCTAGGCTACGGTATCATCGCCGTTCCAACCGGCATCGTCACGGCCGAAATGAGCCGGGCGGCCCGGAAGGAGTCCGAGCCGGTCAGCGCCCAGTGCTGCATGGCCTGTTCCGCCGAGGGACACGACGCCGACGCGAAGTTCTGCAAATACTGCGGCGCGCCGCTGTAAGGACATTTCCAGAACGGGAACCGGGACGGTCGATTCCAAAGGCGAAAACGCACCCCCGGATGCCCCACTATTGAGTCCTGCAGAACGAAAACCATCCGTTCGCTCTGGGCTTGTCGAGGTCTATCCCGTGCCTGCCGAATGGGCGAGGGCTTCTCGTGCTCCGGCAGGCCCAGCACGAACGGGAAGACGAAATTGTCTTTTCCATGCAGGAATCAATACGAACCGATTTCCGGGCGGTGTTTCACGGATGAAGATGAAGGGCCGTCACCGGAGTGGCGACGGCCCTTCGAGCTGGTGCGCTCAGAAAATCAGGCGATCCGTTCCTTGCCCTGCTTGATGAGCTTGGCGAGCAGGCCGTGAATGTCCTTGAAGCGGCTGGTGAGGATCATCGAGGCGATGACGTAGGGCTTGTAGCCGGCTTCCTTGTAGGTCTCGATGCGGTAGCGGTCGAACACGCTGGCGGCGACTTCGCCGGCCTGGCAGGAGACGTCGGTGATGTCGGCGGGCAGGCAGTGCATGTAGAGCGCCTTGCCCTTCTTGGTGAGCTTCATCATCGCCTCGGTGCACTCCCAGTCCTTGAACTTCGCGTTGTTGGCGAGACACTGCTTTTCGAGAGCCTTGAGGCCGTCGTGATCCTTCTTGCGGAGCAGTTCGGTGCGCTTGCCCATGACGGCGAACGGCGCCCAGCTCTTGGGATACACGATGTCGGCGTTCTTGAAGGCTTCCTTCATGCTGGTGCACTCGGTGAACGAGCCGCCGCTTTCCTTCGCGTTCTTCTTGGCGACCTTGATGACATCGGGAATGAGCCCGTAGCCCTCGGGGTGCGCCAGGGAAACCTCCATGCCGAAGCGGGTCATCAGGCCGATGATGCCCTGCGGCACGGAAAGGGGCTTTCCATAGCTGGGCGAATATGCCCAGGTCATCGCGATCTTCTTGCCCTTCAGCTTGTCGAGGCCGCCGAAATGCTCTTTCAGCCAGGCCAGGTCGGCCATCGCCTGCGTCGGGTGGTCGATGTCGCACTGGAGATTCACGACTGCCGGCCGCTGGGGCAGCACGTCGCGCTTGAAACCGTCGTCGAGGGCCTCGCCGACTTCGCGCATGTAGGTGTTGCCGGCGCCGAGATACATATCGTCACGAATACCAACGACTTCCGACAGGAAGGAGATCATGTTGGCGGTCTCGCGCACGGTCTCGCCGTGGGCGATCTGCGACTTGCCCTCGTCGAGGTCCTGGACGGCGAGGCCGAGCAGGTTGCAAGCCGATGCGAACGAGAAGCGGGTGCGGGTCGAGTTGTCGCGGAACAGGGAGACGGCAAGGCCGGAGTCGAAGCACCGGGCCGAGATGTTTTCCCTGCGCATGAGTTTCAGCAGATCGGCGATCGCGAGGATCTGCTTGAGTTCGTCGACGGACTTCTCCCAGGTCAGCAGAAAATCCTTCCCGAACATCTTGCTCTTGTAGCTCTTGATCTCTTTCAACAGGGAATTCAAATCAGACATTGGTCTCCATTCCTTTTTTCATGTATTTCCGTACACGCCGAACCCGAGGTTCGACCGCAGGGACAAGTGATTATATCCAACGCCTGGGGATTGCACAATAGCCGGCGTCGATCTCCCGGGTTATCGGTTGCCCGGCCGCACGTCCGAAGTGGAAGTTTTCAGGGAATTTCCGTGTCAAGCACGCGAAGTCGCCCCCGGGCTTCGATTCTGAGCCCCCTGCTGACGACCACGTCGCCCCATGTTCGGAACGGCGCCGGCGGAAGATACCCGTGCTTCGTGGGGCTGTAGCTGCCTTCGACGCCGGTCATGGCCCCAATCGCCGTTGTCGCCGCGGCCTTCACACCGTCGTCGGTCGCGCGCGCGCCGGCGTAATAGTCGTTGCCCGGCCAGGAGACGTGGTCCCAGGCGACGACGCTGAACAGCTCACAATTCGAGAAATCATCACCGGCTTCGGCATACGCAGCCGGCCGGCACAACTGGGGCCTGGCTCCGTTTCCGCGTGTGAGGGGACGAACCAGGAACTCGATCCCGTGAATTCGCGAACGGGTATTGTCGCACTCGTCATAGGGGTCGTAATACACGCATGTGACATGCGAAAGCCGCTTTCCATGCGTTTCTAGAAGGGCTTTCAGAGCGAATTCCAGTTCCCGGCCGAGCTTGCCGCGAAAGGGGCCGGCGAACTGGCCGCATCCCAGTCCCGGGATGGTGATCAGCGCCTTTTTTCCATGTTCCGCGGCAATCTCGTCGGCGTGGAGAAGGGCCGGCAGCAGACGTCGCTCATACAGCCGATATAGACCGGCTCGATCGATGGCACCGTCCTTCGTCGCTTCGAGCCAGTCGGCCGGGGGCTGGTTGCGTTCGTTACGCAACAGGGCGCCCGGCACGAACAGAAGGGTGGCCGGGAACGGAGGCTCGTGAATCTGTGGTGCCGAATGGAGGCCGTTGTCATACACCGTCACCGGCATGGCGATGCCGATGTCGCCCAGCAGACGGAGCTCTTCGGGCGTCCAGTCGGTTCCATCCCCGGAGACGGCCGATTCGGCAAAAATCTGCGGTACCTTCGTCGCGAGGAGCAGATCGACAAGCATTTCCGGCGTCAGTGCCGCTGTTTCCATGCCGGCAAGCTCCCGCTGCAGATATCTGCCGGCTGTGCCTCCCCGTTTCAGGGTTTCCGCATACGCCGACATTCTCTCCATCGTCGCCCGAGCGGCCAAAACCGTGTATGAACGCATCCCTTCCCTCTCTCCCTTCGCGGATGTTTCTTGTGCGCTCGCCTGGCCGGAAGCGCAGAGCCCTGGAGACAGCAGAAAAAGAAATAGTAATACGTATATATGATTGGGGCAGGCGTATCCTCGAGACATCAACCTCATGCGGGTAGTTTCAAACGCTTGCCTGATCGGCATAACAGGCCGTCGACCACCATCCGTTCGATCATGGCATCGAGCCACGCCTGGTCGTGAGCCGGATCGAACGTTGGATCGATCTCCGGGCCCAGCCCTTCAAGCGGCCGCCCGGTCGGCGCTTCCCGCACGAGCCGCAGGATGCGGCCGCGAAAGATGCGGTCGGGATGGGGCTTGTTCCGGTGCCGGCGCTCGCGGCTCGCCGGAGAAGGCCTGGAAGGCATCGTATGTGCCCCCGTAAGAAAACCCACGCTGGCAGAGCATGCGGACTTGAGGGGACATGTGGGGCAGAGGGGGGCCTTCAGGCAGACCAGGCTCGCGATGTCGAACAGAGCCTGCACGAGATCGTCGAACCTGCGTGAGCCGCACAGAAACTCTGCCAGGAGGGGTTTGAGCTTCCCGTCGTCACGTGGTTCGGGATACGGCTTTCCCAAAAGCAGGCGTGCGCCGGCTCTCCGAATATTGGTATCAATGGGAACCGCGAGCTTTTTCAGAGAAAAAACGGTCATGGCCGCCGCCGTATACGGGCCGATTCCCTTCAATCGGAGCCATCCTTCCTCGCTGTCTGGCTGCCCGTTCTCGACCACCTGCCGCGCGATCTCCTGCAGCGCAAGAGCGCGCCGGTTGTAGCCGAGACCGGCCCAGGCGAGGAGTACCTCCGCCGTTCCGGCCCGGGCAAGAGCTTGCCAGTCCGGGAACGTCTCGAGCCACCGCCGATATGCCGGCAGAACGCGCGGAACCTGCGTCTGCTGGAGCATGATCTCGCTGACGAGGATCTCGTATGCGTCGTTCGTCCGGCGCCACGGCAAGTCCCGGCCGGCGGTGTCATACCAGCCGAGAAGGAGGCGGGCCGTCTTCTTTCGTGCCGTTTCGATCATGATCGATTCCCGCATGGCAAAAGCCGGTTTCGCGTTTCCGTCCATGCTGAGCCTGTCGAGGCACGAGAGGGTTCTTGCCCTTCGGCAGACTCAGGGCGAACGGGTATCGTGCATGCCGGAAGATGCAAGCTGTTAATCCTGCACGTGATAGATCAGCAGAATGACGTCCTTGGGCAGGACAAACTGGCGGAACTCCTCCTCGGCGCCCTTCTCGAAGATCGGATACCACCAGCCGGCATCGGCCGGAGTGTCAGCCGATTTCCTGGAATTGGTGAATTCTTTGAGGAGAGCTTCGAGCTTCGGTGGTGTTGAATAATTGTCACTATAGCTGACCAGGGCGACAACCCCTTCCGGGGAACTCTCGACGGAGAAGAGCGCTTTGGCGGGTTTTTCGAGCCGCTCCAGTTCGTCGCGTTTCAGAATGAGCAGGGGCGCAATGCCGCCTTCTCGCACGTCGAGCACCCGAACGCTCTTGATCCTGTCCTTTTCGATCTCGGCGAAGTCCGTGTCCAGCCCTCCCATGAACGAGTTGCGCTCGATCTGGTCGCACATGACGTTCTGTTCGAGTTCGGGTTTGTACCGGAGCTCGTGGATGTTTTTCCAAACGTGGAGCCTTTCCTGGGCTGCGTCTGAACCGTCGCCATTCGCGGCCCGGACGAATTTCTTCAGGAAGAACTCGCCGTTCACCGGTTCTTCCCGCATCGTTCCGCCGCCATCCATCTCGGTATAGGTCCATGCGCCGCACTCTGCCGTAATGCCTTCGCTTTGCGAGGCAATCCGGACGAACCCGCCGAAGACATATCCCTCGAGATCGCCGGCTTTCACTTTGAACCACGGAGCCGTTTTCCCTTCGATTTCGACTGGGTCGCCATCCGTTGAGAGAACGGCCAGTGGGGTGGCATCCGGAAGCTTGCGCAGTGCTTTCCCCTTTGCTGACGGGGCATCGCGGAGGTTAACCCCCGAGGGCGCGGAGACGAACCCGGCGGCGGCCGGCGCGTTGAAAACGCCGTATGTGCATGTCTCGTAATAGCCGGTGATCTTCGCGCCGTCGTCCGTTTCGAATTCGCAGTTCAGATACCAGCAGCTTCCTGTCGATGCGAAGAGGGCCCCGCAAACGCCGAAGAAGGCGATGCAGAGAAACGCCTGAAGCAGGAAACGAGAGGACCTTCCACCGAAAGGGGTGCTCATGATGATTCTCTTTTCACATGAAGATCGTTCGGGCGATCAGTATTTTCCGATGCTCTGAAGGAAGCGCATGCGGGTGACGTCGGGGGAGATGCCGTGAAGGGCTTCGTAGGAGTAATCGGCCGAATTGCCGGGTTTGAGCGACGGCAGGAGGTGGAGCCGGAGGGTTTCCTTGTTCCAGGATGTGGAAAACGTCGTTTTCACGACGTATTTCACCTGGACTTCTCGCGACGCCAACCCGTCGAACCGCTTTCTGGACATCGTGCCGGTGTAGTGGCGGAGGCCGTTCTTCTCCTCGACGAATTTCAGCTGGCCCAGCGGCGCGCCGGCCCGATCGGTCACCTGCATCCGTTCGCCGACTTTTTTGCCTCGGTCGTTCATGAGGAGCGTGAACGTGAAGGAATCCGAGACGGCGTTCCTGTCGGAACGGGCGATCTGGTAGGCGATGCCGGGGTTCTCGAAGCCGGCGTTCTCGTTCATGGTCTCGGTCCGCTCGACGAGGTTACGCTGCTCCTTCTCGAACACGGCCTCGATGGCCTGAAGGGACGTCATGCCGGCCTCGTCGGGATGTGCCCGCAGAAACGCTTGGAGGCACAGGGTCTGCCCGATGCGAGGGAACAGGAGTTCGCGCTCGCTTCCAAGAGTCATCGTCCATGACAGGATGGAAGAATAGAATTCATTATAGAACGTCAGAATTCGATTCTGAGCCGGGGAGAGAGTGAGCCGGCGCCGTGCCAGGTTCCTTCTGATCGTTTCGTAGCCGGGTATGAGGGTGCGCTGGATGAGTGACGGAACCAGGGGAGAGGTCAGGTTCGTGATCCGCAGATCTTTTCCATACTCTTCCAGGGGCTGGACGATCTGGGAAAACTGCCGCTCGGAAACCGTTCCCGGCGTCGGTGCAGGTGCCGGACGTTTCGCGGGCAGAGACTGCCACCGTTGCCCTGCCTCAGGAACGGGAACGGCCTGCTGAGCCGCTCCACACGTATTGCAGAACCGGCTCTGGTCAGGCAGATTCGCGCCGCACGAACCGCAGAAAAAGGCGTGCGCGGACAGCAAGGGCAGAAGAAGGAACCCTGCGGTGATGGCGAGAATTTTTCGCATGAGACGACTCCCTTGACGCGGGTTCAGATCAGGGGTCGGATCCACTGGAATTTGCGGAGGCGGTTCATCTTTTTCATCATGTCGGCAGAGGTGTGGTCTTCAGGACCGAAGACGGTCCGGATGCTGCCGTCGGGCTGAAGATCGATCTTGTACTCGAGACACTCCCGGAACTGGCGTTCCATGCGCTGGGCGGTCATTTCGCTGAAGGGAAAGTCCTGGACGACGGCGACCACTTCCGAGTTCACCACGTCGCTGAGCGGGTCGAGATTGTACGTGCCGATGACCGCGACCTGGCGGTCGAAGACAAAGGCCTTGGTGTGCAGGCAGGGGCTGCCTTTCGGGAAAACGAGGATCCTGGCCCCCGGCATCGTCGCGAGAAGGCGCTTCCAATCGTTCATGAAGAACGCCACGGTCGAGCCGTGGTTCGTCGATTCGCCGGAGTTGGTGTTGAGCACGATCTTCACGCCGCGCTTCGCGGCGCGAACGAGGGCTTTCTCGGCTTCGGGGGAGAGAACGACGTAGGCATTCTGGATCAGGATCTCGTGCCGGCAGGCGTCGATCATGCGAATCAGGCCCGGGCCGATGTCTTCGCGCGTGCCGAGCATCGAGTGCTTGTCGAGAATCTTCACCGGCTTCAGCCGCTCACCGCGGAACAACTCGAAGGACGCGTATGACATGAGCTTTTTATACTTCACGATTTCTTTGTTGTAGATGTCGAGTTGCTTTTTCAACCCGGCATCGAGGCTCTGTTCGGCGGTGTAGATGCCGCGGCCCTGCAAATATCGGCTCATGACCCGATACGCCAGGTCGAGCTTCGCCGTCTGGTCGCGGAGGTTCGCGAGATCGGGTTTGACAGGGACGTTCCGGAGGATGGTCCACTCCTCGTCGAACGCCTTCTGGAGATGCTTCACGACGTTCGGCCCCTCGAGGACCACGTCCATGTCGCGGAACACGTTGTCATGCTCGCCCACCTGGACGAAATAATCTGCGCCGATGTTGCGGCCGCCCGTCATGGCGAGTTTGCCGTCGATGATGATGATCTTGTCGTGATTCGACAGCAGGACTTGGCGAAGATCCTGGAACACGTGGAGCAGGGACCGCCCGACCGGGTTATACAGGCGCACCTCGACGCCGGGCATGCGGGCAAGTTCCTCGAGTTCGTCGAAATCGCCGATCTTGCGCGCGCCGCGCAGGAAGCGCGCGTCGATCATCAACTTCACCTTCACGCCTTCGCGCGCTTTCTTCTGCAGCAGGCCAAGGAAAGACCAACCGAAGATGTCGTTGTCGACGATGAAATACGTCGAGACGATCGAGGAACGCGCCGACTCCAGCATGTGCCAGCGCGCATACCAGGACTCCTCATTCCCGGTGAGCAGGCGGGTTCGGGCCAGAATGTTCGAATCCGCTACCGGGAAGGATTTGAAGACGGTCTGAAGATCGGTATTGAGGGGGAGTCGCTCGAACGCCGCCGAGGGTGTCGGATGCATGAAGATGCAGAGCAGCAGAGAGATCGCACACATCAGAACGGCGATCGGCAGCGAGGGGCGGCTCTTCGGGATAGCCTGGAGCGAACGGCAGTTCATCATCGGAATGTCTCCTTCCGTTTTCGGACGTGTATTCGGCGGAATTGTACCGCAGTCCGGCTTGTTCGGGCAATGGACATGGCCGGTATTTACTGCTATACCAAGCCCAAGGGAAAAATATGCATCGGAGGGTCTCTGCCATGGTTACGATTCCGTCTCGCGCTCAACCCCGTCTGTTCCTGGCTGTAGCCCTGACACTGCTCGGAACGCTGCTTCAGGTGCCCGGCGTTGCTGTCTCGGCTTCGGAAAACACGGCGGGAGCCCTTGTTCTTCGCAAGGCCGTGATGGCAAACCAGCCGGTATGTCGTGACGTGCAGGCGGCCGAAGGGGTCTTCATCAAGGTGTTCAACGATACCGTGGCGGAATGGGTCGCCCGCCCGCTGGATGCCCGCTTGGTCGCCGAGATCCGCGCAGCGCTCGCTCCGCACCTGCGCATCGAACTGAACCCGCGCGGTTTCGCCCCCGCCGCCACACGCACGACGGAAGACGAGGCTGATTCGACCAACTACGACGCCATCTGGGTCCGCGACAACGTCTGGGTGTACTACGCGCTGGCCCGCGATCCCGAGCGGCGCGCCGATGCCCGGCGCCTTCTGCTGGCTCTCTGGGATTACTACGCCACGCCGTCCCAGGTCGGCCGTTTCGAGGCTGTCATCGCCGACCCGGCGCTGGCCCTCGACCAGATGGCCATGCCGCATATTCGCTTCAACGGCCGGTCTGCGAAGCTCGATGACGTGATGGTGAACGGGCGGCCCGAAACCTGGAACCATCGCCAGATCGACGCTCACGGCCTCTTTTTCACGGCCCTTGCCGAAGCGGCGTCGGAAGGCCTGCTCGAAGCCGGGGACCTGAACCGGACGCGCTTCCGCGTGCTCGAGTTGTACCCCCGGTTCCTCGAACGCATCGCGTTCGACACCTACGAAGACGCTGGGGCATGGGAAGAGCTGCCTCGTCGCAATACCAGCAGCATTGCTCTCGCGACCAGGTCTCTCCAGGCCTGGCGGAGTCTGCTCGATGCGAAGACGGGACCGGCTCGAACGTTTGGCGACGCCTTCCGGGCGCGCCTCGGCCGTCTCGGTCGTGATGCGACGGCCGCCTGGGCTCCGTCGTTCCTCGCTTCACTGATCGACCGCGGGATGGAGCGCGTGAGACACCAACTGCGCCTTGGCGGCGAATCACCCGACTACGATCCTTCCGACATCCGCTTCCGGCAGGCAGACGCGGCACTGCTCGTGCTGGTCCAGCCTTCTCCCCTTGAAGGTCTCACGGAAAGCGAACAACGCACCGTTCTCCAGATCGTGCGGACGCTGGAACGGCCCGCCGGGATTCTTCGATATGACCTCGACAGTTACCAGGCCGGCAACTACTGGATCAAGCCGCCCGCCTCCGAGAACCCCGCCGCTCCGGCCCTGACGGGCGACACATCGTCGGATGCGGCGTTCCGATGGCGCTTGTCGCAACTGATGCCGGATACCGAGGCCCAGTGGTTCTTCGACAGCCTCTGCGCCCTCGCCAGGCTCCACTTGGCCGAGCGGACGGCCGACCCGGCGCTCCGGCGCCAGGATATCCATCGCGCCGCCATCCACATCAAACGCGCCCTGGGTCAGATCACCGGCCCTGCTCCCGCCGCGGACGGCATGCCGGTTCGCGAATGGCAGACCCCCGAAAGCATCAACACCGTTGTCCTGTACGGCCGCAGACTTTTTGTACCGTCGCCGATCACCCCCCTGAATTGGGCAAAAGCTGGACTGGATCTGGCTCTTCGTGAATATGAGCGTGCCGTCATTTCTCATAAGAATTGAAATGATTATAATTTTTCTGGCTATTCCGGCATATCTGTGGTATGATGGGATCACTTCGATAGATTCATCCGTGTAAGTTACTCTGTGGTGCGTTCCGCGTGCGGTCCATTGTGGGGATTTGCTGAGGGTGTCGTTTCGGAGAACATATTCAGGAGGTTCCCAAATGGAACGTGGTACAGTGAAATGGTTCAATGCTGACAAGGGTTACGGCTTCATCACCCGCGAGAACGGCGAGAAGGATGCTTTCGTTCATCACCGGTCGATCACCGGCACCGGCTTCAAGACCCTCGACGAAGGTCAGGCCGTTCAGTTCGAGATCGAAGCCGGCCCCAAGGGTCCGCAGGCGACCAACGTCACCAAGATCTAATATCAACTGATATTAAAAAGGCCCCCGAAAAGGGGGCCTTTTTTCATGCCCTTTTATCGGTGATGATGTGCTGCGCAGAGTGCATTCATGAAGTTTTCCGCCTTTGGGCGCGGGTAAAATAATGTACCTCGAATAGAATATTGCATTGCCCATGGGAAGCGGTTACTATAGAAATAATCCGTATTGTAGGAGAGGGTCTGCCATGCTGGAAAACGTAACCCTGTTCAGCGAACTTTCCGCCGAAGAGGTCAAAGAACTCGAATCCATGATCTGCCGCGAGGAAGTTCGGCGCGGTGATGTTATTTTTCAGGAGGGCGACGCGACCCGCGATTTGTTCATCGTCCTTTCGGGCGAAGTGGAAATCAGCGTCCGCGACCTGACGGGAACGCCCAAACTCATCTCTGCCTTTGGAGAGAACGAGTTCTTCGGAGAGATGTCCCTCCTCGATCGCAAAGCCACACGATCCGCCACGGCGCGCGCGACCCGCAATACGGTTCTGTTGAAAATCCCTGCCGCCCGCCTCGAGCCTCTGCTCGATGCCCAGACGCCGCTCAGCCGCAGCATCCACGGCAAGATCCTGCACGCCCTGAGCCGCAGGCTCCGCGACATCACGCAGCGTGCTGCCGGTCTCATCAAGGCTCCCGAGGCGACCTTGGGCCGCATCGTCTCGATCGTGTCGGCTCGCAGCGGGTGCGGCAAGACCACGCTGGCGACCAACCTGGCGTATCTGCTGGCTCGCGAGACGGGGAAGCGCGTCCTGTTCATCGATCTCGACCGTCACTACGGCGATGGCAGTTTCCTGATGGGTGGCTACAGCCAGAAATCCGTCGCGACGCTCTGTCGCGCGCTCCGAGGGGCTTCCCTCTCGGCCGAGGATCTGATGACGCATTTCACGCCCCTCGTCGAGCGCCTCTGGATCCTTCCCGCGCCCAGCAACATCCTCGAAGCCGAGGAGATGCGCGTCGAGGACCTCGTCGGCATGGTGCATACCTGCCAGAAGATGTTCGACTACCTCATTCTCGATACCGATGAAGGGCTGAGCGAGACGGTGCTGAACGCGATGGAGATTTCGGAACGGACGATCTTTCTGCTCGACTCCCGCGACATTCTCAGCGTCAAGAATACGGTGCGCTTCTTCCAGGCCCTGAGCGGCCTCCGGTTTCCCGAAAACAAGATCACGGTGATATCGAACAAGGCGCGCGAGGATTACCGCCCCGAAACGGTTCCTACGACACGCTTCCGGATTTCCGGCATCCTCCCCGAAGTCCAGGATTCATCGCGCCAGGAGGGAAAAACTCTCTACCAGGTCAATCCCCAGCACCGTTTCTGCGAAGCCGTTCGGACCCTCGTTCGGACCCTGCTCCAGGAAAGCGCTTTGGGGGCTGTGCCGGCCGCAGGCTTCCTGAACCGACTCGCGGCTCCGCAACCAATGGGAAGCGGCAGCGGTAAACCTGCGCCTGCGACGCCTCCGGAAAACGGAAGAGGCAACGGAAACACGCTCGACAGCATCCAGCGAGAGACGATTGCCGGCCTGATCCACGGCATCAAGCTTCTGCTCGAGAAAGGCCTCCTGACCGAGGCTGAGAACGAAGCGCGCCAACTGCTCCACTTCTGCCGCGACTCCAGCGAGTTGTACCAGGTTCTCGGCGAGACCCTCCTGTGCCGTGGTGTCGCCGAAGAGGCGCTTCTGGTGCTGCGCAAGGCTGCGGAGACCGATCCGTCCAACGGCATGGCTATCGGTCTCGTCGGGTCGATCACGGGTGAGAAGAACCTCATACTCAAGGGTATCGCTCTCCTCCAAGAGCGGCTCAAGAGTTGCCCCAGCTTCCCCGACCTGATCAACGATCTCGGGAGACTCCACTTCTTCGCCGGCCAGTTTGCCGAGGCCAAGAAAGCCTTTCGGCAAGCCTTGGACCTCAATCCCAACTTCCGGGAAGGGCGGATCAATCTTGCGATTGCCTGCGGGGAAGACGGAAATCCCACCGGCGGACTCGAAGTCCTGGCGCCGATGCAGGATCGCGGCGTTCGCGGTCATTACCTCGCGGGTTGTTTCCACCAGCTTCTCGGCAACTTCCCCGAGGCGTTCAGCGAATTCAAGAAGGCCGCCGCGCACCTGGCCGAGTATCACGACCTCCAGGACCGTCTCGAAAGCATGAGTGCCTATTTCCGGAAACTGGAAAACCTCGTCGAGATGCACCGGCGCTACCTCGATCGACATCCCGGCTTTCCCGACCTCCACGTGCGTCTCGCCGACCTGTTCGTCCAGATGGGCGAAACCGAGAACGCGATTCGCTCCCTGAAAGAGGCCCTGCGCCTCAAACCTGACTATCCCGAAGCGAAAGCGAAGCTGTCCCGTCTCACGGCGCAACCTGCCTCTGCCAAACTTGGTACCCAGACCGGCGATGCGTCGAAAATCCGGCCCGGAAAGCATCCGGAGCCCTTCCAGAAAGGCGCCACCGGGATACGCTGATGCCGCCGGAACGGAGCTTTCCTGTACAAAAATGTTGCCTCGGGACCGTCGCGATTTTATGATGGTTGCCGTTCTGCAAGACACACCATAAGGAGAGAACATGAAGAAGCATCTGGCGTATTTTTTCCTGCCCATGCTGGCCATGAACGTCATGGCTGCGTCCGGGCTCCATGCCGAAGAGCGGTCCGAGGTCCCGGAAAACCTCAAGTGGAACACGGCTGACCTGTATGCCACCGAAGACGCGTGGGCCGCGAAGGCGAAGGACATCGCCGCCCGCATCCCGAAACTGGGCGATTTCCAGGGCAAGATGGGCACCGATGCCGCGTCATTCTATACCGCTCTCGATACGATCATGGCCCTCGACCTCGACCTCGTGCGCCTGATGACCTATGCGAGCATGAGGAGCGACGAGGACACCCGCGCCGCCAAGCCGCGCGAGATGGAGCAGACGTCGAGCGACCTCGCGGTGAAGTTCACCGCCGCCGTCTCTTTCATGCGCCCCGAAATCCTCGAGATCGGCGCGGAAAAGGTCATGGGCTTCGTGAAGGCCGAGCCGAAGCTCGAGCCCTACAAGCCCTGGCTCGAAGATATCCTCCGCTATGCTCCGCACACCCTCTCAAAGGCCGAGGAAAAAGTGGCGGCCCAGGCGAACATGATGGCCGAAGGCCCCGGAAGCGCCTACAGCATCTTCACCAATGCCGACATGCCGTATCCCGAGGTGATCCTTTCCGACGGCAAGCGCGTGAGGATCGACGCGTCGGCCTACACCAACTATCGCGCCGCCTCCAATCGCGATGACCGCATGAAGGTGTTCCGCAACTTCTGGAACAAGTACAAGAAGTTCGAACGCACGCTCGGCACTACCCTCAGCGGCCACGTCAAGACGCACCTGTTCAACAAGGAGATCCGCAAATACAACAGCTGCCTCGAAGCAGCCCTGTTCGACGCGAACGTGCCCGTCGCCGTCTACAAACAGCTGATTGCCGATGTTCATGCGAACCTGTCGACCCTGCACCGGTATCTCAAGCTGCGCCAGCGCATCATGGGCGTCGACCAGCTCGGCTACGAGGACCTCTACGCCCCGATCGTGAAGGAAGTCGACCTGAAATACACCCCCGAGGAAGCCATGAAGCTCGTCCTCGAGGCCGTCGAGCCCCTCGGCAAGGAATACGTCGACGCGGTCAGGACCGGCTACGAAAACCGCTGGATCGACTTCATCCCGACGACCGGCAAGAAGTCCGGCGCCTACAGCACGGGCGTGTTCGGCGTCCATCCGTACCAGCTCCAGAACTTCACCGGCCTGTATGATGAAGTGTCCACGCTGGCTCACGAGTTCGGCCATTCGATCCACACCTACCTGTCCGACAAGACCCAGCCGTACCCGACCCACGACTACAAGACCTTCGTCGCCGAAGTCGCCTCGACGCTGAACGAGAATCTGCTTCTCAATCTGATGCTCAAGAAGACCACCGACAAGGCCACCCGGCTGTTCCTGCTGGGAAGCCACCTCGACGGCCTGCGCACGACGTTGTTCCGCCAGACGCT
Organism: Candidatus Ozemibacteraceae bacterium; assembly: GCA_017998915.1. GTDB lineage: Bacteria > Muiribacteriota > Ozemobacteria > Ozemobacterales > Ozemobacteraceae > MWAR01. Next base: position 1,670 of record JAGOCE010000052.1, on the reverse strand, counting down.
GTTCGCCGAGTTCGAGATGCTGATCCACGAGATGGCCGAGAAGGGCGAGCCCATCACCGGCGAGAAGCTGAGCGAGGTGTATCTCAAGCTCCTGAAGGAATACTACGGGCACGACAAGGGCGTGTGCAACATCAAGGACCTGTACGGCATCGAGTGGGCCTACATTCCTCACTTCTACTACAACTTCTACGTGTACCAGTATGCGACCAGCATCACCGCCTCTTCGATGATCGCAGCGAATATCCGGTCGGAAAAGAACGGTGACGTCGCCCGCGAAGCGTATCTGAAAATGCTCTCCTCCGGCTCGGCGAAATACCCGATCGACCTGCTGAAGGATGCCGGCGTCGACATGACCACCTCCGAGCCGTTCAACGCGGCGATCAAGGAAATGAACACCGTCATGGACGAGATGGAAAAACTCCTCGCCGAGAAGTGAGTTATATAAAACTCTAGATATAATAGATTCTGTATCCTTTGTGTGAATGCCGCCGTCCGGGAAACCGGGCGGCGCTTCGTTTACATTTCTCGCTTTTTCTCAGGAATGGATCTCTCTTCTCAATGAGGGTATGGTTATTGCTAGACATAATCGCTGGATAATCTTGCGTCTCGACCCATGATCGTTGGGAACGGACGTGATTCTGACGCAGAGTGAGGAGACAGGCATGATCACACGAAGAAAAGCTGGACAGGCGTTGGTGGAAATGGCGCTCGTGGCTCCGTTGATATTCTTGCTCCTGATCTGCGGCGTCGCGGATTTCGGATTCGCCTTTTACCGCTTCATCAGCTTGCAGCAAACTGCCAATGAGGCTGCTGCCTGGGCTGCCGAGAAAAAATACCGGCCCGGCTCTTCCGTGACCGGTACAGATATCGAGCAGTGGTTGACGAACACCGCCTCGCACACGCTTCCCGCAACCTGGAGCATGGCGGAAGCCCAGAAAATAAATGCGACCGTTCAGACGATGGCAACCTCTGATAATGATGCCGTGATCATCGCAGTCACTCTCCAGTACGATTCCCCGCTTTTCACGCCCTTCTACCAGGCTTTTTTCGAGAGTATCTTTGGGAAAAAGGCAATTCCAATGGCTACTCGGGTTGCCTACCAGGTTCCGAAAAACACCCTCCGGGCGAATGGTTCGTGACCGGTGACAGGATTGGCTGGTAAGCGAACACCGACGCCAGACATGAGTCGAGGTTAAATAGCCTCAAAACTTCTGTGGTTTTTTCACCGCATGTTGCGCGAAAAGATGTAGGCGCTCTCCCGGTTGTACATTCTTCGAATCGAACCTCCAATAAACAATGACTGCGTGTTCAGATCAGAGAACACGCAGTCATTGTTTTTGGAAGCGGGCTGTGGAGCTGGTCAGGAGGGTTTGACTAGATACCCGACGAAGACTCCCCGAACCTGGTCCGAATCGCCATTCGAGGGGTCATACGCCCCGAGCCCATCGGGAAGAGGACGCTGTGAATATTCGTTGACCGGGAGAAGGTCGAAGATGGCGAATCCGATGACGACGACCTGGTCTTTGGAGCCGTTTTTTTCCTGGGGAACGGTGTCGTCGTCCTCGGGACATTTGACGATTGGCACGACCACGCGCCGCAGGTCGTTGTCGATCCGGTAATCCCGGCCGTCGTCGTTCGGACCTTTCATGGTTCCTGTCTTTACATACAGG
>JAGOCE010000440.1 GCA_017998915.1 Candidatus Ozemibacteraceae bacterium | reverse complement strand
AGTAACAGCTATATCAGAGGTCGCGCGACCGACGATCTTCTCGATCTTCATCATCGTCATCGTCCTGGTGCCGCTTCTGACGCTCGAAGGCATGGAGGGCCGGATGTTCGGCCCTCTCGCGGCCACGATGCTGATCGCCCTCGCGACCTCGCTGGTCGTCGCATTCCTGCTCGTGCCCGCCTGGTCGGTCTGGATGCTCCCTGCCGGAGAGGAGCATGAGTTTGCGTTCATCAGGGCCATTCATCGGGCCTATGAAGGCACGATCGCCGCGATCATGCGCAGGCCCTTCGCGACGGCGATGCTGGCAGTCGCCCTCCTCGTCGGAACGGTGCGGGCCGGACGCGACATCGGCACCGAGTTCATGCCGCTTCTCGATGAGGGGGCCCTGGCCATCAACGCGGTCCGGCTTCCGAACGCCTCCCTCGAAGGGGCTGTCACGGTAGCGGGCGAAATAGAGCGCCTGCTCGAGGATGTTCCGGAGATCGAGACCGTGGTTTCGAAAACAGGCCGCGCCGAGATTTCCGAAGACCCGATGGGTCCCGAACAGACCGACATCTTCATCATGCTCAAAAACGGGTATCAGAAAAAGCGTTCGCGAGACGCCGTGATCGACGACGTCAGAACCAGGCTGGCGAGCGTTCCCGGGCTTCGTTACTCGTTTTCCCAGCCGATCGCCCTCCGGGTGAACGAGCTGATCTCGGGCATCAAGAGCGATGTGGCCGTGAAGGTGTTCGGTCCCGACCTCGAGGTGCTGGCCTCGCTGTCACGCCAGGTGACGGAGGCACTCGGAGGCGTCCCCGGCGCCGTGGATGCGAAGGCGACCCAGCTCGCAGGTATGTCGCAACTCGACATCGAGGTTGACCGGTCGGCGGCGGCCCGTTGGGGACTGAACGTCTCGGACGTGAACGAGCTGATCGAAACCGCCGTCGGCGGACGCCTCGCCACGACGCTCGTCGAAGGCGAGCGACGCATCGGCGTGCGCGTTCGGTATCCGCACGAGTCGCGCGGCGATGCCGAGGCGATCGGCAGACTGACGATTCCCGCGCCGGACGGCACACGCGTGCCGCTCGCGCAGGTCGCCCGGCTGAAGACGGTCGAGGTGCCGATCGAGGTCACCCGCGAGAACGGAAGACGCCGCATGGTCGTCGAAGGCAATGTACGAGGCCGCGACCTGGGCGGCTTCGTCGCCGACCTTCGCCAGCGACTCGCACCGCTGATGAACTCCCTTCCTACGGGCTATTTCATCGAACTCGGCGGCCAGTTCGAGAACCAGCAGCGGGCCATGGCGCGCCTCGCCTGGGTCGTTCCGGTCGCGTTGGCGCTGATCGTCGTCCTGCTGATGCTCGCGCTCGGAAACGGCCGCGACGCAGCTCTCGTCATTCTCAACCTGCCGTTCGCCCTCATCGGCGGCGTCCTCGCCCTCCGGGCGTCCGGACTCACCTTCTCGGTCTCGGCGGCGGTCGCTTTCATCGTGCTCCTGGGAATCGCCGTCCAGAACGGGGTGCTGCTGCTCGCTTTCTTCAGGCAGCGGATCAACGAGGGCGTCGCCGTCTTCGAGGCAGTGAAGGAAGGCTGCGCGGTGCGGTTCCGGCCGCTGATGATGACCGCTCTCACGTCGTTCATCGGCCACCTGCCGATGCTCGCCGCAACCGGTTCCGGCGCGGACATCCAGAAACCGCTCGCAATCGTCGTCATGGGCGGACTCGTCACCTCGACCGCGCTGACCCTCCTCGTTCTTCCCGTCCTCTTCACCTGGACCGAATCGAAATTCGGCCGTCCCGCGAAAACCACCATCCAAGCAGAATGACGTCGGCAGGGGCGGGCTCATCCCGCCCCTGCTCCGCATGCGGTCGATTCAGGGGTGAAGGCTTGTCGGAACGAGCATTCCGGGGTAGAGTGTCAGCCATGTCGACGGTATCGGGAGTTCGCGGGATCCTGCAGGTGGCGCTCGCCGCGTCGATCTGGGGGGCCGCCTACCCGCTGACGAAGGATGTTCTGGCGCAGGTTCCCCCAATCACGTTCGGGTTCGCCCGGTTTGCTCTTGCCGGGCTGATCCTGATGGGTGTTTCCCGGTCCCTGCCGCTCCAGGGCATCGAAACGAAAGACCGGCGACGGATGTGGCACCTCGCCTTCTGGGGCACGTTCGTTCTTGTCACCGCGATGAACCTCGGCCTCCGCTGGGCGCCCGGCGTCGTCTCCTCCGTGATTTCCGGGACCCCGCCCCTGTTCACCGTTCTGCTGGCCGCGTCGTGGGGCCTCGAGCCCCTTCGCAAACGCCACATCGGCGCCGCGGCCATCGCGATCGCCGGACTGTTCCTCCTGTGCGGCGACTTGCGCGGCTCCGACATCACGGGAGCGCCGGCCGTCGCCGGGATCATCCTCGTCACCGTCCCGCAGATAGCCTGGGCCGTCTACACGATTCTCGGAAAACGCATCCTGGGAATATACTCATGGATATATGTCTGCCGGGATACATTCACGCTCGGAGCGCTGATGCTCGCGCCCGTCGCCCTTGTCGAAACCCTTTCGGGCGGCCCCGGCCTGTGGGATGGCAAGGCCGGGGCAACGCTCCTGTTTCTCGCCCTCGCGAACTCGGTCGTGACCTACGGCCTCTGGAACAGCGCCCTGAAGCTCATCCCGGCGACGACCGCCGGCTTCATCCTGTATCTCCAGCCGGTGTCGGGCGTGATCCTGTCGATGGTCCTCTTCGGGGAACGCACCGGCACGGCGGGAATCGCCGGCATCGGCCTGATCTTCCTGGCCCTTCTGCTCGCCCTGTTGCCGGGCCGGCCGGCAATGAAAGAGGCCGAAATCAGTCACATATCTGACAAGTTTTAAGCAGTTTTCCGACCGCCCCGTTCAAAACAGCGGTGTATTCCGGATTTCTCGTCAGCAAGATGGTCGATGAACGCGAGCGCTTCCTGAAGGCACAACAGGAGGAGCCTGCAACCCGGCCGTCAAGCGTCAGCCGAGGCCGGCGGCGGCGAGGTAACGCTCGGCGTCGAGGGCCGCCACGCATCCCGAGCCGGCGGCGACGATCGCCTGCCGGTAATGCGGATCGATGACGTCGCCGCAGGCGAAGACGCCTTCGACCGACGTGGCGCTCGAGGGATGGCGCACGGTGAGATATCCTGCTTCGTCGGCTTTCAACTGACCGCCGAGAAAGGCCGTGTTGGGAGTATGCCCGATCGCCATGAACAGGCCCTTGCAGGAACGTTCCGACACGACGCCGGTCTTCACGTTCTTCACGCGCAGGCCGGTCATGACGCGATCTCCGACGACCTCCTCGACGACCGAGTCGAGAACCAGCTCGATCTTGGGATGGGTTCGCGCTCGTTCCTGCATGGCCTTGCTCGCGCGGAACTCGTTCCGGCGGTGGAT
>JAGOCE010000051.1 GCA_017998915.1 Candidatus Ozemibacteraceae bacterium | reverse complement strand
TTCGAAGAATGCAGGACAAGGGTGCCGAGAATGCCGCCGAGGAGGCTGACGATCGCAAGCCGGGCATTTGCCGCGGTGAGGACGAAACACAGGATTCCCAGGAGCATCTGATGGAACAGGGCTAGCTGGAAGTCGAGGAGTAACACCATCAGCAAGCCGATCGCGGGAAGCGGCGAGAGCAAAAGCCAGATTTCCCACTGGTCATAGGCGCTGCCGACGGCGATGACGATCTTGGCGAGGAACAGCGTGGCGATCCAGAGCCCGGCCGTCAGGCGGAACAACTCCGATTCTTTCAGGATCTGGTGGCGGGTGAGGCGAAGATGGGTGAGACAGATCAGAGTGAGCAGCGCGGCGAGCAGGAAGTTGCCGATCAGGGCCAGCGCGCGGTTCTTCTGGAGCTGTTTTTCGAGCGTCTTGAGCACGTACACGTCGTCGGCGCTGACGATGACGCCGCGGTCGACGATCTTCTGGCCCTTCTGGAAATTCCGCTTCACCGGCGTGACCGAGCGGCTCGCGGATTCGCGACGCGCCCGGGTCGCCTTCTCGTCCTCGATCGAGTTCACCATCAGGGCGTTGCGAACGATGTCGGTGAGCACTTTCTTGAACGGCGCCTGGCCCGGCATCGTGTCGGTGTTCTTTTTGACGTCGGCGCGCACAGAATCGAGGGTGCGGGCGCTGATGATGGTCTGGTTGTAGTTCAGAAGCATTTGGCGCCCCGTCACGTTCACCCGATCGATCTCGGCCGAGGAAAGCCCGAGCGAGGTGCGAAGGCCCTCTTCATCGAGAAGCCTGTCGGACGGGAAGTAGCTCGCGATGGCGTCCTGCTGCAGGTCGGAGGGTTCCCGGTCCCGCCAATCCTGGGTGAAGCGGCCCAGACTGCCCATGAACCGGCTGAAGCGGCTCAGCATCTCGGCTTCGGCATCGTCGATGTGGGTGATGACCGGCTCGACGCGCTCTTCCTCGAGGCGGCGGAGTTCGGCGGTCTTGCGCTCGTCGACGAAGCTGATCGCACGCGGCGCGACGATGGTCTTCGGCGCCTCGTGACCCTCGATGACTTCGGGGCTGAACGAGTTGAAATCGATGAACAGGATCAGGACGACGGCAGCGAAAAAGACGGCAAACTCGCGAATGAACAGCTGCTGGCGCTTGGCGGGAAGATCCAGCCAGCGTAGGAAGTTCGTCAGGATGAAGGAGGTGCGCTCGCTCACGACAGCCCTCCTCCTTCCTCGTCGTAATACCGCTCGTATGCCTGGATGATGCGACGCACGAGCTCATGGCGGATCACGTCCTTCTCGCCCAGGTCGATGAACGCCATGCGTTCGATCTCGCCGAGAACCTTACGCAGCGTGAAGAGCGACGAGTCTTTCGCCGAGGGAAGGTCGATCTGCGTCCGGTCGCCGGTCACGACGACACGGGAGCCGTATCCCATTCGGGTGAGGAACATCCGCATCTGCTTGTCGGTCGTGTTCTGGGCCTCGTCGAGAACGATGAACGCCTCATTGAAGGTCCGTCCGCGCATGTAGCCGAGGGGGGTGATTTCGATGGTGCCCTGCCGGAGCAGCTGCTGGAACCTGGAAATGCCCAGGAACTCCTGGAGCGCATCATACAGCGGGCGGAAATGCGGATCGACTTTTTCCATCAGATCGCCCGGCAGGTAGCCAAGCTTCTCGCCGGCTTCGATCGTTGGCCGGGAAAGGATCACCCGGGTCACCTGGCGCTCGCGCAGGGCCTTGACGGCCATCGCGCAGGCGAGGAACGTCTTGCCGGTGCCGGCCGGGCCGATCGAGACCGTGATCTCGTGCGAGCGGATCGCGTCGAGATAGGCCTGCTGCATCGGCGTCTTGGCCCGGACCGACCGCCCCGAGTGGGTCATGAGAATTTCTGGGTAGGAATCCCCCGCGGTGCGGGCGCCGGCCTTCGCCTCCGTGCCCTCCCCCGCCTCCGGCGTCAGGACCGTTGGGATAGCAGCCTCCGACGTCGCCGGCTTCTTCTGGTTCGCGTCGCTCTCGGCCTGGCACTCGCCGAGCAGGCGGCGCATGTCGGCGGGGCTCATTCCGCCCTCGGCTTCGATGCGCCTGGTGAGGGCATGGATGAACCGTTTCACGAGCCGGATCTTTCCCGGGTCGCCGCCGACCAGGAGCTGGTTGCCCCGCGCCCGGACGGTCACGTCGGAAAGCCCCCGCAGCAGGTCGAGGCCGCGCGACTCGCCGGCGCCGAGCATGTGCCGGCACACGTCCTCGTTGAGTTCGAGGACCTCTTCGGATCTGCTCATGCGGCGATCGCCTCGTCTCTGTCGGCGGGTTCCAGCGTGATCCGGCCGAAACCGCCGTTCTGAAACCGTTTCACGAGGTCGAGCGCCGCCCGGCGTTCGTCGGGAATGCCGCCCCGAGCCACGAAGTTCATCCGACGCGCATATATCGGAAGATATGCATCGAACGAGCCCGCGGCCTCGTCGGTGAAACCGGGCAGGACGCCCGCCGACGCGATCGTCGCGAGGATTTCACAGAGTTTGCGCGCCCGCGAGGACTGGTCCTCGTCGTTCCCGGGCACGGTATTTATAAGCCTCAATATATCTCCTCGTTTCAGCAGTCCGAAATCGAGCACGCCGGGCAGGTCCAGCAGCTCGAGGCTCCCGGGAAGCTTGATCCACTGGATGTCGCGGGTCACGCCCGGCAGGTTCGCCACGCGGGCCGCCTTGCGGCCGGCGAGGGCGTTGATGAGCGTCGACTTGCCGACGTTCGGAATGCCGATGACCATCAGCCGCCGCATTCGACGGACCGAGCCGGCGGCCGCGGCCGCTTCGTCGGTGAAGGCGCGAAGCCGCTGGGCAAGAGCCTTGACCGATGCGGGTTTGCGGGCATCGAGGGCGAGACACGGCTGGCCTTCCGCCTCGAACCGGCGTATCCACTTCGTTGTCTGGCTCTCGTCGGCGAGGTCGGCTTTGCCGAGGACGACGAGCGAGGGCTTGCCGAGGCGCTTCACGAGCCCGGGAAGCCTCGAGGAAAGCGGCATTCGCGCATCGAGCAGTTCCACCACGAGATCGACGACCGGAATGAACCGTTCGATCGAGCGGAACGCCTTGCGGATATGGCCGGGGAGCTCCCTGTTCATCTGCGCATCTCCGGCCGTCACCCCTCCTGGCCGGAGCCGCCCGCCGACGAGGGAAGCCGTTCGCCATGGGGATAGACGGGATGCGGATGACTTCTGATCGCCCGGAAGCGGCCGGCGGGCCAGTACAGCAGAACGGCCTGGCCCTTGAGGTTCTTCAGGGGCATGGGGCCCCAGTAGCGGCTGTCGGCGCTGTTGTTGCGGTTGTCGCCCATCACGAACAGGCTGTCCGTGGGCACCCGGGTCTCGAAATCCTGCCAGGGCGGCTCGGCGATATACGGCTCGTTCAGCGGAACCCCGTTCACCGAGACGATGCCTTCGATGATCCGGATGTGGTCGCCAGGTAGGCCGATGACGCGCTTGATGAAATCGCGCGGCGCGGCGTTCGGATTCTTGTCGGGGTATTTGAACACGACGATGTCGCCCCGCTTCGGAAGCGCGAACCAGTATCTCGGCCCGAACGGAATCCGCCCGTCGAGCGACAGGTCGGCCACATACGCGAACCGGTTGACCAGGATGCGGTCGCCGGCGCGGGTGAGGTCGTTCGTCACCGGATCGCGCTTCTCGCCGAGCAGCGTCGGCTCCATGCTTCCCGTCGGGATCCAGAAAGCCTGCAGGACGAGGCTTCGGATCATCAGGGCGAGCAGGAAGGCGATGAAAACGGTCTCGTTCCATTCGCGGAACGAGGATTTGTAATGCATGGTGAAACGGCACTCGTCCGCGACGGTTCCGTCGGGGCGGGTGATGCGGATGGCGAGGTCGTTCGCGCCGTTCCGGAGGGTGATCGCCGTTTCGAACCGGCCGCGCTCGGGCGGCGGCAGGGGAAAGCGCAGTGCCGACCGGCCGCGCGGATGCTGTTCCAGGATCAGCTGGAAGTCATCCGGCAGCCGGCCGGACACCGTTCCCAGGATGGTGAGAGCGGATTCGCTGAGGACGTCATCCGGATCGAGACGTTCGACGGCGATGGCCGTCGACTGGCCCGAACGGACGGAAACGTCGGCAATCCCGACCGCCTTTGCACCGGCAACGCCTGTCACCGGCGACAGGGCATCGTGACTCACTCCTCGGCCTTCGCCACCATCAGCTTGTCTTTGACGCGGGTCTTCTTGCCGACGCGATCGCGCAGGTAGTACAGCTTCGCTCGGGCGGCCTTACCACGGCAGACGACCTTGATCTCGGCCAGGTTCGGCGAGTTGAGCAGGAAGGTGCGCTCGACGCCGACGCCGTAGGAGATCTTGCGGACGGTGAAGTTCTCGCGGAGACCGGCATAGCGGCGGGAGATCACGACGCCTTCGAACGCCTGGAGGCGTTCCTTGTCACCTTCGCGAACCTTGATGGCGATGCGCAGCGTGTCGCCCGGAACGAACTCCGGAACGCTCTGGCGGTTCTTCATGTAGCCGCGTTCGACGCTTTCGATAGTGGGATTCATGCGTATGCTCCTTCAGGATATTGGATGAACCGGTTCCCGGTTCAGGGGGTCGTTGATGCGGCGAGAGGCGCCCGGACAGCCGCGCCGGCGGCGATCGCCGCCTGGAGGGCCTCCCGGTCTTCTCGCGTGATTTCCCGGGAAGAGAGGACGTCGGGACGCCTGATGGCCGTCGTCAGCAGGGCCTGGCCGCGTCGCCATTCGACGATGCGCTCGTGATGGCCTTCCATGAGCGTCGCCGGCACGCCCCGCCCTTCCCAGGCGGAGGGGCGCGTGTACTGCGGGTGGTCGAGAACACCGGTGTAGAACGAATCCTGTTCGACGGACTCCTGCCTGCCGACGGTGCCGGGAATCATGCGCGAGACAGCGTCGACGAGCGCCATCGCGGCGATCTCGCCCCCCGTCAGCACGTAGTCCCCGACCGAGACCTGCAGGTCGAACTCGGGCCTGATGCGCTCGTCGAAGCCTTCGTACCGGCCGCAGACGAGAATCAGCCGCGGACAGCCGGCGAGCTCGCGGACGAGCTGCTGGGTCAGCGGGACCCCCTGCGGCGTCAGGCCAATGACGGCCGCCGGCGGGCCGGCGCGCCGCACGTCGCGGATGCAGGTGGTCAGAGGCCCCGGCTTGAGAACCATGCCCGGGCCGCCGCCGAACGCCGTGTCGTCGACCGTCTTGTGCCGGCCGTCACCGTATTCGCGGAACGAATGTATATCGATATCGATAAGGCCCTGGCGCCGCGCGGCCCCGAGCACGCTTTCGTCGAAAACGCGGTCGAAGATGCCCGGCAGGAGGGTGATGATATCGATCTTCACATGCGCTCCTTCGTCAGTCCACCGGAATGTGCCGCTCGAGCGGCTCGGTCAGGCGGATCGTGCGGGTCTCGCGGTCGATCGAGACGAAGTTCGCCTGCCGGTAGGGCACGAGAACCTCGCCGGAACGCGGCGAACGCACGACGAGATACGGCGAAGGCACCTCGCTGACAAGGCTTTCGACCACGCCCTCTTCGTCGCCCTGCGGCCCGACGACCTTCATGCCCTCGAGCTCGTCGGGGTAGAAGGCCCCCGGCGGCGGGGGGACACGGTCGGCCCGGTCGATCACGAACTCGCCCGGCATCAGGGTGCGGGCGGTGTCCATGTCTTCGATGCCTTCGAACATCAGGTCGATCTGCTCGGGCGACGAGGTCTGCCGCCAGTCGACGACCTTCAGCATGACGATCGGCTGGCCCTGCCGGCGCAGGTTCAGCTCGGCCCCGGGCGCGAAGCGCTCGGGGTTGTCGGTGTTCATGGTTATCCGCACCCAGCCCTGGAGGCCGACGGCCTTCACGAGGCGGGCGATGACGACCGGGCCGGCGTTTCCCGCGGGGGAATCGGCCGCCGTCTCGGCTGCGGAAACCAGAATTTTCGCCATGTCAGACCAGTTCCATCATGACGCGCCGCTCACCCGGGAGCGAAGCCGCTCTCAGGATCGTGCGCAGCGAATTGATGGTCCGGCCTTTTTTCCCGATGACTTTTCCGTTGTCTTCGGGATGGACCTGGACCTCGTAAACCACGGTTCCGTCGCCTTCGATCGCCTTGACGTTGACTTCGTCAGGGTGCTCGACGAGGGCGGAGACCAGATCGTGAATCAGTGCCTGGGCCGAATCGTGAGTCACGTCGGACACGCTCCTTTGTCAGATGGAGAGCGCCTGTTCAGGCGGTCTTCGTCCACTCGAGGCGGGTCTTGCCGTTCTCGGAGATCTGGTTCTGGCGGATGCCCTTCTGGCGGAGAAGAGCGCGAACGGTCTCGGACGGCTGAGCGCCGACCTTCAGGTACTCCATCACTCTCTCTTCGTTGAGGAGGATGTGAGCCGGCTGTGCAAGCGGATTGTAGTGGCCGAGGTTCTCGAGGCTCTTTCCATCGCGGGTCTTGCGACCGTCAACGGCGACGACGCGATAGCAGGGCCGGTTCTTGGTGCCCAGCATCTTGAGGCGGATAGTGACTGACATGCGTATGTACTCCTTTTCGATCGTTCCTGCCGGGCAGTGCCGGCCGGCGTGTTCCAATATTCGTTACATTCTGCCGCCGAAGAATTTCGAAAGCCGCGAGCTTTTCTTGCCCATGGCCCCGAGGCTCTTCATCATCTGGCGCATCTGGGAAAACTGTTTCAGAAGCGCGTTCACACTTTGAATGTCGTTGCCGCTGCCGGCCGATATGCGCTTGCGGCGGCTTCCGTCGATCATGTCGGGAAACGAGCGCTCCTCAGGGGTCATCGAGTGGATGATCGCCTCGAAGCGCTTGAAGTTCTTGTCGTCGAACGAGAGCTGGTCGAGCCCCGGCACCGACGAGAAGCCCGGAATCATCGAAAGAAGCTGGCTGAGCGGCCCCATGCGCTTGATCTGGTTCAGCTGGTCGAGAAAATCGTTGAAGTTGAACTCGGCCTCGCGGAGCCGGCGTTCCATGTCCTTCATTTTCTCTTCGTCCATCGTGGCCTGGGCCTTCTCGATGAGCGTCATCACGTCACCCATGCCGAGGATGCGCTGGGCCATGCGGTCGGGGTGGAAAGGCTCGAGGGCCGACGACTTTTCGCCGATGCCGACGAACTTGATCGGTTTTCCCGTCACTTCGCGGATCGAGAGGGCCGCGCCGCCGCGGGCGTCACCGTCGAGCTTGGTGAGGATGATGCCGGTCAGCTCGAGCAGGTCATTGAAACTCTTGGCGCTGTTGACGGCGTCCTGGCCGGTCATGGCGTCGACCACAAGCAGGATCTCGTGCGGTTTCGTCGCTTCTTTCAGCTCGCGGACCTCGTTCATCATATCATCGTCGATGTGGAGTCGGCCGGCGGTGTCGATGATGACTGTGTCGAGGTCTTTGTCACGGGCGTGCTCGATCGCGGCGCGCGCGATCTCGACCGGGCGCGTCCCGCTGGGCATCGTGAACACCGGGACGTCGAGCTGCGAGCCCAGCACTTCGAGCTGTTTCACGGCGGCTGGGCGGTACACATCGCAGGCGACGAGCAGGGGCGACTTGTGGTCGTTTTTCCGAAGATGCAGAGCCAGCTTCGAGCAGGTCGTCGTCTTGCCGGAGCCCTGGAGACCGGCCATCAGGATGACCGTTGGCTTCTGCGGGGCGACCGTCAGCTTGGCGCGCTCGCCGCCGAGCAGGACGATCAGCTCGTCCATGACGATCTTCACGACCTGCTGGGTCGGGGTGAGGCTCTTGAAAATCTCGGCACCGACGGCTTTTTCCTTCACGCGCTTGGTGAACTGCTTCACGACGCGGAAGTTCACGTCCGCCTCGAGCAGGGCCATCTTGACCTCGTTCAGGGCGGCATCGATATCGGCCTCGGTAAGCTTGCCGGAACGGCGCAGCCGCTCGAAGACGGCGGCCAGCTTGCCTGAGAGATTCTGAAACATGGTTCACGCCTCACATACAACGTATGAAATGAAGAATAGGAAGAGCCAGTATACATGAAGAGGCCGGGCAAGTCAAGAAAGGCGGGTACCCCGGCAGGTTTTCGGCATCGGCTGAACTCGGTTCCTCATCGGCATTTGCAATATTGACTATTTTCTGTCTTGACACGACGCCGGCATTGTGCCATTATTGCCCCCGATCCGCAATAATTCAACATCTAGGCACGAAAGGGGATATTCGCCATGCCGACGAACGACTGGTTGATCGAAGAGGAGATGATGTCTCCGAAGAAGCGCTGGGAAGACGTCGACGAGGATGAGAAGGACGAGGAAGAAGCAGACCTCGAAGACGAAGACCTCGAAGACGAAGATGAAGAAGATTTAGAAGACTTCGACGACGAAGAAGAAGACGAAGACGAGGAATTCGACGACGAAGAAGAAGACCTCGACGAAGACGAAGAAGACTTCGACGACGAAGACGAATTCGACGAAGAAGACGAAGAAGACGAAGACTTCGAGGAAGACGACGAAGAAGATTTCGACGACGAAGACGAAGAAGACTTCGACGATGAAGACGAGGAAGACGAGGAAGAAGACGAGGAGTAATCCGTCGACTCCGCTCGTCCGGTCCATCCGGTAACGTCAGAAGCCCCGCCGCCAAGGCGGGGCTTCTTCTTACGCACGGAAATCCGCTCCCTGGCACGAAGAAAGCGGCGCCGGACCCATGAGAGGATCCGGCGCCGCTTCGTGCGTACGCTTCGCCGAGATTACCGGTGCAGCCAGTAGCGAGCTTTCTCTTCCTCGAGGAGGGCGCCGAGCTCGTGCTCGGGAATGCCGAGATCGCGGACATCCTGGCGGTTCACGAGCCAGAGCCAGTCATCGTGATTCCAGGTGCCGTTCTTCATGTGCACGAACTCCCGCAATTTGCCGATGAGCAACTCGCGCGGTGTCAGGGGCTGCGAAACAGGCATGGACTGGGAGACGACCGGCTCATCGATGTGGACCGAGCGGCCCGCCCGGCCGTGGAAGGCATACACTTTCAGCCCTTCACGTTTGCCGAGTTCGATGAGATACTCTTCGCGAACCATCGCCTGGAAGAGGCGGTACATGGAACCCTTTTCATTTTTATCCAGGCGGTTCTTGAACAGATCACGGTTGACATCGTTGGCCGTGAAATCATCGCGGACTTCGATGTACCGCATGATCTTTTTCACATTCTTCGAGATCACCTGGTGCAGATGAATGTTCCGGTCGTTGTCGCACCGGCGCTTGTTGCGGGTACCCTCAACGACGCCTTTGCAGAATGGGAGCTCACACGTTCGCTTCCGTCCCATGGATTACCTCTTTTTACCTTTTCGCCATCGTTTCATGTATGAAATGCACGGCGTGACCTCGCGGATCACGACCGGTGCAAGTGTAACCGAGCGCAGTCACCTTGTCAACGATTTTCGCGGAAGGGCACCAGCCCGTGTATTCCCCGCTTCCGGCCGTTGCGCTTGTTGGAGAGGCATAGTATAATTCCCATCGAATCTGGGAGACCCCGGGAGGTCAGGATGCCACAACTCCGCAAGGACCCGGTCACCAAGCGCTGGGTGATCATCGTACACGAAAAGGCGAAGAGCCCGAAAGACTTCCCTTCGGCAAAACCGAAGGCACAGACCGGAAAATGCCCGTTCTGCCCGGGGCAGGAATCAATGACGCCCCCGGAAGTGATGTCCTACCGGGAGCCGAACACCCTCCCGAACCAGCAGGGGTGGCAGGTACGCGTCGTTCCGAACCGCTACCCCGCCCTCCAGATCGAGGGCGACCTCGACCGCACCGGCCTCGGCCTCTACGACATGATGAACGGCGTCGGGGCCCATGAGGTCATCGTCGAGACACCGATCCACGACCAGGGCTTCGAAGCCTACTCGAAGCAGCACGTCCTCAAGATCGTCAGCGCCTACGCCGACCGGTACCGCGACCTCAAGCGCGACAGGCGGTTCCGCTACATTCTGCTGTTCAAGAACTCGGGCGCCGCCGCGGGGGCCAGCCTCGATCACCCGCACTCCCAGCTGATCGCAACTCCGATCATCCCGAAGCGCGTCATGGAAGAGGTTGAAGGCGCCCGCCAGTATTACTACTACAAGGAACGTTGCGTCTTCTGCGACATCATCCGCCAGGAGCTGAGCGCAGGCAACCGGATCATCCACGAAAACGAGAGCTTCGTCGCGTTCGCGCCTTTTGCATCCCGTTTCCCGTTCGAAACCTGGATCGCCCCCAAGGACCACAAAGCATCCTTCGGCGACATCGAAGAAGCCGAGCTGGACAACCTCGCCGAGATGATGAGCGGAACCCTCCGGCGTCTTATCAAGACGCTCGACCAGCCGCCATTCAACTACATCATCCACACATCCCCGTGCGACGAGCACTGCGCCGACTACTTCCACTGGCATATCGAGATCATGCCCCGGCTGTCGAAGGTCGCGGGATTCGAATGGGGCTCGGGCTTCTACGTGAACCACGTTCCGCCCGAGGATGCGGCGAAGTATCTCATCCAGGCGTCGCTCGACGACGATCAGACCGACGAACCGGCGGCTCCCGCCGGCGGCCCCGCCGTTAAATCCGGCACGAGTGCGAGGTAGCCAATGCCGCAGCTGAGAAAAGACCCTGTCCTGAAGCAGTGGGTGATCATCTCCCCCGAGCGCGGGAAACGGCCGCACGATTATCCGGTTCCGACCGGAGCACCCGATGACACCGCCGAGTGCCCCTTCTGCGAAGGCAACGAGCGGCTGACTCCCGCCGAGACGATGTCGTTCCGCAAGGCCGGCACGGCCGCGAACGAAAAGGGCTGGTGGGTTCGCGTCATCCCCGACCGCGATCCGATACTCGTTCCCGCCGGCGACGCCGGCCGCGAAGGCATCGGCATGTTCGACGCGATGAACTCGATCGGCATCCACGAGGTTCTCGTCGAAACCCCGCAGCACACGCAGACACTGCAATCAATACCAATCGATATGGTTCGCGAGGTCATCTGGGCGTACAAGCAACGCCTACTCGAGATCAAGAAGAACCCCCGGTTCAAGCATCTGATGATCGTGAAAAACAGCGGGCGGGGCGTGTCGAACTTTTCCCACGCCCACTCGCACATCATCGCCACCCCGATCATCCCGAAGCGCATCGAGGAGGAACTCGACGGCGCGCGCGAGTATTTCCATTATCACGATAGATGTATATTCTGCGATATACTTCGTCAGGAAACCGAGCAGTCCTCACGAATCATCATCCAGGACCAGCATTTCATGGCGTTCTGCCCCTTCGCCTCGCGCTTTCCCTTCGAGATCGAGATCATTCCCAAAACGCACCAGCCGTTTTTCGAGAACATCGACAACGAGCACGTGCACTCGTTCGCGGCTACGCTGCAGGGGGCGCTCAAGCGGCTGGAAGCCCTACTTCCGGGAATTCCGTTCAACTTCGTGCTCCACAGCTCGCCGTGCTCCGAGTCCTATCGCGACTTCTACCACTGGCATCTCGAGATCATTCCCAAGCTGACGAACGTTGCAGGCTTCGAATGGGGTTCCGGCTTCTACATCAACCCCACTCCGCCGGAAGATGCGGCCGCCATGCTTCGGGACGTCGCCATCTGACGCGCCCCCGCGAAAATAAGTGTAACTTTTCCTCCGTTCGACGGTAGGTAAGAATGATCATCCGGTGAAAGGAGTCCACGCCATGCGAGGGTACAGATGGCCGGCAATCCTGTTCGCAACGTTGTTTCTGACCAGCATTCTCTGGGCCATGCAGGTTCCGTCCGCCGGGAAGGTGAACTGCAATGGGCTCAACGTCCGGACCGGCCCGGGAACGAATTACACGGTCGTGACCGTCATCTACTATGGCGATGCCGTATCGATCGTCGATGTGGTGGGCAACTGGTATCAGATCAATTTCCAGGGCTCCACCAATCGGTACGTATATAAGAGTTATATCGACGTCACGGCCTATACCGAGGTTTCCGACGACGAGGCCGCCAAGCGGCCGACGACGACTCTCTCCACCGCCGATCCCAAGCGGCCGGAATCAACGCTGCCCGCCAATCAGCTGAAAAGTCTTCCGAGAAACGATTTTTAAGATGGGTATCACGCTCACATCATGACGTTTCAGCTCCGGCCCGCACCCACCCCGAGGCAGGCATCGAACCGGAACGGTTCGGTTCTGATCCTGGCGGGAGGCGTCATGTTCGCGCTTCTGCTCATCGGCGGGTATTTCATCCAGTATATGGTGAGGCAGAATCGCGCGGGGCACAAGCAGGCCCAGCAGCGCATCACGGGCGTGCTGGCCAATTCCCTCGCTCACCTCGCGGCGCAGAAAATCCAGCACGACATCCTTCTCAGGCCCGACCATCCCCTCGTCACCTACCTCCGCAAGCCTGTGAGCGGCATGGGCGACCTTTCGCGCACCGCCAACCCGCCCATCGCGCTCGACTCGGGCGATCCGGATCTATCGAACGTTGTCAAAGAGCTGATCAAGCCCCTGACGGCTCACGGAACCTTCAATTACGAGATCAGGTATGAATGCCGGGCGGGCGACTTTTCCGCGATTTCCTCGAAGTTTCCGCGAGAGAAATCCGGCATCATCCACCTGTACGTGACGATCAGATACAAGAAAACGAACGGCCCGGAGTATCCGGAAGACTACCACTACGCCCTCCGCGTCAAGGTCACGGCAGCCATCATCCCAGTGCTCTCGAAGTTCACCTTGTACGTCGAGGACGCGCTGGATGGTTCACCGACCCGTTCCCCGTGGCGGTTCAACCTCGCCGCAACGGACGTCACCGGCAATCTCCAGACCGGGTATCAGGTCACGCCCTGGGTGCTCTGGAACGGCGACGACCAGCTTTCTCTCAGCAGCCTCACCTTCGACAGCCTCGTCCAGGGAAAGCGAGGTCTCATCTATCTCGGCGGCGGAAGGATGTATCTCAACCTCGCTCGCGGCTGGCCCAGCCCGGGAAAATACGCCGAAGGCTTTCACCTGTTCAAGAGCGGCAAGGGCGACGGGCTGTACACGCTCAAGTGGCTTGATCCGGCCGGTGAAATCGCCCTCCTCGGATGGGACCAGGGAACCACCTTCGACACGACCTCGTCGGGCGCACGCGAATGGTGGGGCTTCATCGCAAACTCGAAACTCGCCTCGCTCGCCCGCTTCAACTCGATCTTCCGGCTGTATGGCACCGACTCGAAAAAGTCTCCCACCCTCGTTCTCGGCGAGGTGTATCGTTCCTACATCACCGCGAAAGCGATCAAGGATCTCCGGAAACGCTTCACACCCGATTTCTTGAACTGCGTCCCCGGCGATGCGAGCAACCTGACATACTGGCAGGAGTATCTGTCGCCGATGCCGATGCCGGAGAACGACAATATCTCCACGTTCACCTCTCTCATCGACCCGAGCCTCCGCATGACCTACTTCAACCCCTCTTCGGGGGAATCGCTCAAAAAATTCAACCAGGATTTCGCCAGCAATCTCGCATACACCCCGTACAACCTTTCCATCGCCATCATGGTCACCAACAACAACCTGGCGTTCCCGCTCCCCAGCCTCCAGACGAGTCCGCTCCTCACGCTCATGAATTCCGACCCGCTTCCACCGGAAGAAAAAATGCACGCGATTCCGGCGCCCTTCGACGGCCTCACCGGTGCGAACAGTCTGAAATCCATCACGCCCTTCATCAACGCGATGCATGTCCCGGGAAAGCGCACCAGCTGGACGCTTCCGGCCGGGAACGCCCCACAGGACATCTGGAACAACCTCCGCGACCGCGGCCTGCTCAAGGGCAACAAGCTCGATCTCAACGGCTGGGTGTACGTGCCCGGGGCGGCGGACATGCTGATCACGCAGAATCTCGACGTGGTGAGCAACGGCGGCATCGTGCTCGAGAAGGGCAATATCGTCATCTCGAACAAGATCAACGCCACCGTCGGTTCCGCTTTCAAGGTCCTCCAACTCGTCACGCTCGACGGTGACATCACCCTCGACATCAACGGCCCCGTCCAGGCCGCCCTGACCGCGCCGAAGGGGCGCGTCACCGTGACCGACAACGGCCGGCCACAGATCAAGGGGGCCGTCGCCATGAAACGGTTCGACATCTCGAGCGCGTCCCAGGGCGCCGAGCTTGAATACGCCCTTCCCCTCGCCGCCCTTCCCGAGCAGACCGCCGACGAGACCTCCGAACAGGATCTCCTCTCGTTCACGCTCAACCCCACACCCTTGCAGCTGAAATGAACAGGAAACACGCATTCACCATCACCGAAGTCATGATCGCCGTTCTCGTCGTCGCGGCGTGCCTCTCCCCCATCTTTTTCATTTTCTCCCGGGGCGCGGCAGGCACCCAGCAGACCCGAGACGAGGTGCTCGCCTACACCTATGCGACCGAGCTTCTCGATTACGCCCAGTCCAGGCCGTTCGATTCGCCGTTCCTTGCTGCGGGAACGCGCGACGCGAACGCTCTCGAGGTGACGCAGGCGGACGGCACCACCTTCGTTCTCAAAGCCGACGAACGGTTCGAGCGGAAACTCTCGGTCATAACCCCGTCCGTCCCAGCGACGGTACCGTTCCTCTACAAGGTCCTGGTGGCCGAGGTCGCCTGGAAGACCGCGCAGGTCAAGCGCAGTATCTCGATGAGCTGCATGGCATACAGGAACCGCTGAACCATGAAACGTCGCGCCTTCACCCTCGTGGAAATCGCCGTCAGCGTGCTGCTCGCCTCGATCATCGTCTACGCGCTCAGCCGCCTGCTGTCGAAGGGGATGGAAACCTCGACGAAGGGCGCCGCGCACCTCACGAACGTCCAGTCGACCGCGCTCCTCCTTTCCCAGATCGAAGACGACGTCCAGCGCGCCGTCGATCTTTCCTCGATGCAACCCGGATCCGAAGAGCCCTCTGCCAAGATCGGGATTCTCGAAAGCGACGGGAACGGGCTGTCCCAGAGCTCGATCATCTACGAACGCCCGCCCTCCAACCGGGGCCTCACCAGGAAACATATCCCCACGTCGGGAACGCCTGAAGAGTATGTCTACTGCCGCGAGCTGATGGTGCTCGACACGAAGTTCACCCGGATCGACCTGCCGGACAACCGCATGGGATTCCGCGTTCACCTCAAGATCGGCACGCCGCCGAAGGGAACGGAAGTCTTCGAGGTGAACCGGTTCATCTACTGCTCGAACCACGCCAGCAACAGCCTCATCCCCGGATGGGAACCATGACGGACCACCCCGGGTCTCATCCGCCCGAGGACGCCGAGATCGTCAGGCAGGTGCTCGCCGGCCGGGTGGAAGCGTTCAGCGAGCTCGTGAAACGGTATCAGAGCAAGATCTACATGATGGCGCTGTATCACGTTCGGCGGCCCGCGGCGGCCGAGGACGTCGTTCAGGAAGTCTTCATCGCGACGTATCAGAGCCTCGAAAGATTCGATCAGTCGCGCTCCTTCACGAACTGGATCCTGAAAATCGCCACCAACCACTGTTACAAGGCTCTCCGGAAAAAGGCCCCCGTTCCGCTTCCCGACGCGGAGATTCCCATCTTCTGCGACCCGCTCGACGAGCAGCTCCGGCGCGAACGCCAGGAGGCGGTGGGAGCGGCGATGGCGCGGCTTCCCGATGATTTCAAGCTCGTCGTCTGGCTGTTCTACTTTTTCGAACGGTCGTACCAGCAGATATCCGAGATTCTCGAAATCCCCCAGCATCTCGTGAAAATACGGCTGTTCCGGGCCCGCCGCATGCTCGGGCAGACGCTGCAGAAGGAAGCCCCCGCGGATGCGCCCGCCGCATTCGGGAGCGAAAGCAACTAAGTGTTCGATTCATGTAACCGTCGGTCGTTTCAGGGGAAGTTAAGAACGACAGGATGAACGATATGAACCATTTCGACGAAATAACGTGCTGCGAGTATCTGGACGGCGCTCTGCAGGGCAGCGAGCTGGCCGCCTTCGAGCGCCATCTCGGCGAATGCGGCGCATGCCGGGCGATGATCGAGGAAGCCCGCCGGGGCCAGGCCGATCTGACGTGGCTGCGCCTCCGCGACGGCCCCGACCTCACGCCGGGCCTCATGGCCGCCGTCCGGGCTCTTCTGGTTCCCGCCAAGTCG
>JAGOCE010000439.1 GCA_017998915.1 Candidatus Ozemibacteraceae bacterium | reverse complement strand
AGCGAGTCGTCCATCGTGATCATCCCTTCCTTGGAACTCATCTGAATGAGCCCGTTCAGCTTCTGACTCTCGCCGGCCCGGATGATGCCTGGAAGGGCCGCCGTCCCAACGAGGATTTCGTGGGCGGCCACGCGCCCTTTCCCGTCTGCCTTGCGAAGAAGCTGCTGGGAAACGATTCCCTGAACCGAGTTGGACAGGACGGAACGGATCTGGTTTTTCTTTTTCGCGGGAAACACGTCGATGATCCGGTCGATCGTCTTGGCAGCGGAGTTGGTATGCAGCGTTCCGAATACGAGAATGCCCATCTCGGCAGCGGCGCAGGCGAGCTCGATCGTTTCCCGGTCACGCATTTCCCCGACCAGGATGACGTTGGCATCGCTTTTCATCGCGCCGGAAAGACCGCTCGAGAACGAATCGGTGTGTACCCCGACCTCCCGATGGATCACCAGGCAGCTTTTGCTCGGGTGAACGAATTCGAGCGGCTCTTCGATCGTCACGATTTTCTTGCTCGTCGTCTCGTTGATATGGTTGATGATCGCCGCCAGGGTGGTCGACTTGCCGCTTCCGGTGGGCCCCGTAACGAGCACCAGGCCGGCCTGGAGCTTCCCGAAGCTTTTCAGGATGTCCGGCGTATTGAGCTGGTCGAGCGTCAGGATCTTCGACGGAATCACCCGGAAGACCGCTCCCAGTCCGGAAAAATGCCGATAATAATTGGCCCTGAACCGCGCAACCGTTCCCATGGCATACGCGAAATCGAGGTCACCCGTCTTCTCATATTTCTGCCAGAGCGCCGGGGGGGCGATCTCGGCAAGAAGGTCCGAGAGGAACGGGCCTGTCAGGACTTCCCGCCCATCCAGTTCACGGACCTCGCTGTTTACGCGGAGTTTCGGCTTCTGCCCCTGTTCGAGATGCAGATCCGATCCCCCGAGATCGATCATCGCCTGGAAAAATTCGTCAATTTTCGCCACGGTCACAGACTCTTCGGAAGAAATTTCGCGAAATCACGTTTGGACTCCGCACGATAATACGCCTCTTCGCCGCTGATGATTCCCTTTTCGACGAGGGCTCTGAGCGACTGGTCCATGGTCACCATCCCGGCATTCTTTCCCATGGTCATGACGGAAGCGAGCTGATGGAGCCCCTCTTTCCTGATCATGTTGGAAACGGCGGTCGTCACGATGAGCACTTCATACGCGGGGACAACCCCCGTTCCATCCTTGCGCGGAATGAGCTGCATGCAGACGATCCCCCGCAACGACTCGGAAAGCATGTTCTGAAGCATGGCCTGCTCTTCCGGGGCGAAGGAGTCGGTGATCCGGCTGACGGTGCGGCCGGCACTGACGGTGTTCATCGTACCGAAAACGAGGTGGCCGGTTTCGGCGGCGGATATGGCGAGCTGAATGCTGTCGAGGTCGCGAAGCTCGCTGACGACCAGAATGTCGGGATCCTCGCGCAGTGCGCCCTTGAGGGCATTCTGCTGAGACAGGGTATGGCAACCCACCTCGCGCTGGGATATCTGGCATTTGGCCGGTTCATACACGATTTCGATGGGTTTCTCGATCGTGATGATGTGGTCGTGCCGTTCCTGATTGATCATCTCGACGAACGTGGCCAGCGTGCTGGTCTTTCCACAGCCAGCCGGCCCGGTGACCAACACCAGCCCCTGAGCCCAGTTGATCAATCCCTTGCAGGACAGAGGCATGCCGGAGTCTTCGAACGAGCGAATCCCCCAGGGGATGATGCGCGCGGTGATATTGACCCCGCCGAGATGCTTCATGAGGGTCACGCGAAAGCGACCGGCTCCCGAGATGACAATGACGGTTTCAAGGTCGCCATGCAGGCGGAACCATTCGAACTTGTCTTTTTCGATTCCGCCGTATTCGAGAAGATTCAGCGTCTGCTCGACGGTGAATGCCGGCGTCGAAAGGGTTTTCAGCACGCCGAATTGCCGGTACATGACCGGTTTTCCGGGGGAGATGTGCAGATCCGATGCTTGAATCGACCGCCCCCACACCAGGATCTGGTCGAGACTGCATTCGGGAGTTGGGTCCGGGGGGGTTTGTTGTCCGTAGGTCTTGAGATGAAGCGCCAGAGCCCCACTGCCGGAGGAACCCACATAGTTCTCGGGAAGCCGGTTCATGGAGCCTTCGAACTGCCCTTCCGGTGCGGAAACCTCAGCGGAAGCCGGCGCCGGGGCGACTTTCAGTTCTTGGGGAGGCGGCGGGGAAATCGTCTCCCCTTTTGCCGGGAGAGGCTCGAGAGGCGGGAGAACATCTTTCTTGAATTGCGAACCGTCGCCCAAAGCCTCGAAGAGCTCCTTCGCGTTGCCGATGTTCCGATCACGGAAGGTTTCGAGCGTTTTCAGCGCCGTGTTCCTGACACTGATGTCATCCGAGGATAACAGTTTCAGCAGCGTCGGAAGGTGTTGTTCCTCGACAAAAAACCGCAGAACATACGCCGCCGTCGCCTTCATGCTGCTCAGGTCGGAATCCGCCATTTCCCTGATGACCTTGCCCGTATCGGCCGGCCCCAGATTGCGAATGGCGATGACGGCGTTTCCGCGAACACGGTTATCCGAGTCCTCCAGCAGTTTGAGCACATGCTGATATGCGGCCTTTGAGCCCAGCAATCCCAGGGCTTCGACGGCGCTGGCGCGAATGCGCGGATTCTGATGTCCGAGGAAATCGATCAGGTGCTGGCCGTCCGGGCTGGTTCCCAGCTTGCCGATCGCGAGGATCATGGAGGAAAGGGCGGACGGATTCGACTCCATGGCGAGATGTTCGATGATAAGGGGCAGGGCTTGTTTCAGGTTGTTCGCCAGAATGTGCTGGATAACACCCAGTTTTTCCTTCTCGGATCCCGAGAGGTACGTCTTCAGTTTCTGCTCGTTGATACCCGAAGAAGGCACGGCCTTCGCTGCAGCGGGGTTCAACACAGCTTGGAGCATGTTCACTGCGCGCTTGGCCAGGAACCTGACCTCGACATGCGCATCGTTATCCGCCATCTGCTGACAGATAGCCAGGTGCTCCCTGCACGGTTTTTTCGTGAGGAGGACGATCGCCTGCTTCCGCTCGTTCACGTCGGTGGAGCGGAGAAACCCGGAAATATCTCTCATATATTGAATATATTCATCATTTTATATCGTGATGCGTCGAACGAAATCCATGGCTATTGTAGCACACACGACCGCAAGGCTCAATGTTGCCATGTACGCGTCTCTGGCGCGTCACACCAGGCGCGAACGCAGAATGTCGTGCAGGTGGAGGAAGCCGACGATCGCTGAGGTCTCTCCGTCCACGACCGGAAGCGAGGTGATGGACTTTTCCTCCATCGTCTTGAGGGCTTCCATGGCAAGGCGATCCGGGGATGTACGACGGGGCTGCTTCGTCATGACGCTCGACAGCGACACATCGAGAG
>JAGOCE010000050.1 GCA_017998915.1 Candidatus Ozemibacteraceae bacterium | reverse complement strand
TCGAGCCGATGAGTAACGAAGAAGATCGACCTACCGACAAACGCAAGGAGGCAATCAGCCTAACCATGGAACAGTGCAACAGGATCCATTTCATCGGCATCGGCGGTGTGGGAATGAGCGGTCTCGCGCAGATCTGTATCACCGCCGGCAAGCCGGTCAGCGGGTCTGATGTAGCCTCCAACAACAACACCAGGGCGCTTTCCGCGGCCGGAGCCCGCATCTTCATCGGGCATGCCGCCGCGAATATCCCGGCCGACGCAGCCAAGGTCGTCGTTTCGACCGCCATTTCCGCCGAGAACGACGAGCTTCTGGAAGCGCGTCGCCGGAATCTTCCGATCTGCCATCGCTCCGACTTGCTCGCCGAGCTGTTCCTCGACGCGAACACCGGAATCGCGGTCGCCGGCTGCCACGGCAAGACGACCGTCTCCTCGATGATCTCGACGGTGCTGGTCGAAGCCGGCCAGGATCCCACCTGCGTCGTCGGCGGCTTCGTGCCCGCCCTGAACGGGAACGCGCGCGCCGGCCGTTCGGAGCTGTTCGTCGCTGAAGCCGACGAGAGTGACGCCACGTTCCTCAAGTATTTCCCGCACAGCGCCGTCATCACGAACATCGACAACGATCACATGGATCACTACGAGAGCCTCGACGCGATCATCAAGGCGTTCGAGATCTTCGCGAGCCATATCAACCCCGACGGTACACTTTACCTCTGCACTGACGATCCGATCGCGCGGAACATGACGCTTCCCGAAAACCGGCGGATCACCACCTACGGCATCTCCAACCCGGCTGACGTCATGGCCACCGAGATCGATTTCCAGCCGTTCGGTTCGAGATTCACGCTGGTGATCGGTGGCGTCCTGCGCGGCACGTTCGAGCTGCGCGTTCCCGGACGGCACAACGTTCTCAACGCTCTTCCCGTGATCGCGTTCGGCCTCGATATCGGCCTGACCGTGCGCCAGATCCAGGACGGCCTCCGGCGCTTCCGCGGTGCCGGCCGCCGGTTCGAGCTGAAGGGCACATGCGACGGCGTCACCGTCATTGACGATTACGGCCACCACCCGAACGAGATCAAGGCGACCCTCGCCGCGGCCAAGTCTCTCAACGCGAACCGTGTCATCGTCGTGTTCCAGCCGCACCGATACACGCGCACCCAGTTTCTGAGCCGCGAGTTCGGCCGCTGTTTCTCCGACTGCGACAAGGTTTTCATCACTGAGATCTATGCGGCATCCGAGCTGCCGATTCCTGGCGTATCAAGTAAACTGATCATCGACCAGATGCCGGTCGCCGACCGGCGCAAGGCGAAACAAGTCAAGACCACCGACGATCTGGCCTTTCAGCTGATGCAGATGCTCGAGCCCGGAGACGTTGTCTTCACACTCGGAGCCGGCACGATCACCAACCTGGGAAATGAGCTTCTCGACCGGATGCGCATGAGAGCGCAGCAACTCGCAGAGCTCACCGCGCAGCCCGCCGTCTGATTTTCCTGGACCCACTCCCATGACGCATTTCATTGCGGTCCTTCTCATGCTCTCTCTTCCGGTCGTTGCCGGCAGAATGCTCGTCGATGCAACGTTCAGATGCCTCGACTTCCTGAAACAGCGATACGGCACCTGAGGCGATTCTCTCGGAAGCCACCAGCGTCATCGAACGCAGAAACAGCCAGGCGGGGACCAATTCCCCGCCTGGCTGTTTCTGCATCTGCCGGGAGTTCCGGCATCGTGGACTCAGCGTGTCACGGCGTGGTAATGCCAAGCACGTAGGAGCCGCTACCGAGGAGGAACTCCTGCATGATCTTCTCGACATCCTCGCGCTTCACGGACTTGATCAGCTCGGGATACTTCTCGGCATGCTCGAAACCGAGTCCGAGGAATTCGTCACTCGAGAAAACGCCGGCCTGGGCCTCGTTGTTCACCAGTTCGAGCGCATGCTGGCCGATGATATATTGTTTGGCATCGTTGAACTCCTCGTCGGTGAAGCCCTTCGTCCGGATCGTTTCGAGCTCTTCGATCAGCCGGGTCTTGGCCGTTTCGGTCTTTTCGACGGCGGTGCTGAGAGTCGCGAAAAAGTATCCGGTCACCCGCGTACCGACGTTCGTAGCGAATACCGAGTAGGCGAGCGAGTCCTTGTCGCGCAGATTCGTGAACAACCGCGATGACATGCTTCCCGAAAGAATACTCGTCAGGATATCCATCGCGGGGCCCCGGGAATCGCTCCTGCTGAAGGTCCGCGTCGCGACCATGATCTGCGACTGTTCGCGATTTTTGCGTTCGGTGATCGTGGCGGGCGACGAAATCTTCTGCCACTTCGGCTCGCGCATCTCACCAAGGTTGCCCTTTTCGATGGTCGAGAGCTGTGACATCAGACGGTCTTTGACATCGCGGATGAATATGTCGCCGACAACGGCGACGACCATCCCCGATCCGACATACTGTTTCCGGAAGAATTCCTTCACGTTTGAACGGCGCATGTCCTTGACCTGGTCGGCGAGGCCGATACTCGGATACCCGAGAGGATGGTCTGGAAACAGCTCTTTGAGGACATTCCGGCTGGTGAACTGGTACAAGTCGTCTTCCTGTGCCTTGATCTCCTCGAGGGTCTGGTCTCGCTCCTTCTCGAATTCGTCCTCCGGGAACGAGGCACTGGTGAGGACCTCCATCACCTGGTCGAACGACGCCTCGAATTTCTCGGAGAGGCACTGCATGTCGATCGACGCGTAACTTTTTGCGGCCGAGCAGGAAATCTGTGTTCCAAGCGATTCGAACGACTTGGCGATCTCTTCCGCTGTCTTCTTTTCGGTTCCCTTGAGAAGCATTTCGGCTGTGAGGTTGGCCAGGCCGGCCTCGCCTTTGCCTTCGCGCATCCCGCCGGCATCGAGATGGATCGAGACGGCGACGAGCGGCGATGAATGGTTCTCGCGCATGATCAGCCTGATGCCGTTCTCGAGGGTGATCATCTCCGGCTTCTGCGGCCCGGTCGCGATGAGCGGTTCGTAAGATATGACGGAAACGCCGTTGTCGGTGAACAAGGTCCGGGCAACGCGTCGCACATCATCCGTCGTTACACCGCGGATGTGGTCAAGGTAGGCATCTGCGTCTTCAAGACGGCCAAGGATACCCATCTGGCCGTAGGTGAACGCCTGGGACTCGGCAGTCTCGCGCGCGAAGATGGTTGCGGCAATCAGCTGCTGTTTCGCCTTTTCCAGCTCATCGACCGAAATTTCACCACCGGCGAGGCCCTTCATCAACTCAATCACGCGCTCGCCGAACTTCCTGATGGCTCCCTGGGGCATCTGACCCGAAACGATGAAGAGTGACGGATCCTTGGTCGTGTAGTAGGACGCACCAACGTCGGTCACCAGGCGCTCCTTCTCGACGAGCGTCTGGTAGAGGCGCGAGGAACGACCGCCGCCCATCAGCACCGAGATGACATCGCAAACGAAATTGTCGGGGTTGTCGATCGAAGGGGCATGCCAGGCGAGGTTTGCATACGATTGCTGGATGTCACCTTCCTCACGGCGCTCCCTCCGAACAGTCTGGATCGGTTCGCTGGCGATTGCCTGGTCGGGAAGCGGAACGGCCGGGGCAGCCCCCATCGTACGCTTCACCGTTTCGAGCGCCTGCCCGGCGTCCACATCGCCGACGATCACAACCCACATATTCGACGGTATATACCATCTCTTATAATATTCGAATAAAGCGTCCCGCGAGGCCGAAGCGAGTGTCGTCTGGTATCCGACGATCGGATGGCTGTAAGGATGGACCGTGTAGGCCGTTTCCTTCGTCATGTCGTAGAGGCGCTCCTCTGGCTCGTCCTTCCCCATGCGGAGTTCTTCGAGAACGACCTTGCGCTCTTTCTGGAACTCGGCTTCATCGAACGTGCTGTTGAGCACGGCATCAGCCTGCAGCTCCATCAATCGGGCGAAATGTTCGCGAGCCCCTGTGACGTGGAAGCACGTGCAGTCGGAAGATGTAAAGGCGTTCTGGGCTGCACCGAGCTTTTTGATCTCATTGTCCAACTTTCCCGTCGGATAGGTCGGCGTCCCTTTGAACATCATGTGCTCGATGAGATGGGTGAACCCTTCTTCGCCGGCCCTTTCGTTCTTTGAACCAACACGGATCCAGATGTTGACGGCAACGACCGGCGCCGACCGCATCTCCTTCACGAAGACGGTGAGTCCGTTTTCGAGGGTAAACAGCCTGCCGGCGTCCGTCTTTTTTGCAAGAGCGGGCTGGGCCAAAACAGCCGAGACGGAGAAAGCCACGAAGAGCAGGATGAAGAGTGTCTTGAACGAATACCACGACCTGATGCGCACTGGGCAGGTCCTCCTTGCTTCGATTCGGCGCATTTTAGCACAGGAACCGGCCAAACGGCAGAACCTTCGCGCTTCGCAGGGCGAGAGCGTGAGATTCCTGCCATGCAGGACAAAATGGATTTTCAGGAATTCATGCGTGCAATCAGCTTCATCAGTGTCATCTTCGGGTTGGTTCTCAACGTGAAGCGCACATATCAGGACACGATGATCCCCGTGGTTTCACAAAGAATTTCAATTTGCCCTTGTGTCGGTGAAGATTTCTGCCGATAGGTAAACACAAACTCATGTTCCATGGAGAACGCCGAATGAATCTGCGAACACGAAATTTCCTCATCGGGAGCCTCTCAGCCATCACATTAACCGCAGCCGTGACCGATGTGCGAGTCCTCGAGGCTATCAACGAGAACCCGGCTTTCAGCAGTGTCAGCCCCGAGCTTCGTCTCGGCGTCGACCTGGGCATTCTCGACGAGTCGGAACTGGACAGCGCATCGCTCTCGGCGCCGATCACACGCCGATCGTTCGCCGTCATTCTCAAGAAAGTCCTGCAGATGGTCGGAGCACCGACCGGATCGGAACTTTCCGACCTCCGCTCGTCCGGAATTTTCAACCCGGCGCCGCATAAACGCGGCGTATCGCGTAAGGCTGCTCTCGAAGCGCTTTCGCGAACCACCATTTATCTCGCCGACAATGGATTCATCACCCTCGAAGAAAAATCCGCCGATGACTTCACGGATTACCAGATTCCGGAAAAATACAGCCAGGCCATTGCGTTCCTGCGCGAGAAGGGAATCGCCCGCGGATATCCCGACGGCCGGTTCGGCGCTTCCCGGCTTCTGTCGAAACGTGACGCCGTCTCCCTTCTATACCGTTTCTACGAGCAGATTTCGGCTTCGTTGATGATGAAAGGCGACACGAAAGGTCTTCAGTTCGTGGATCTCCCGCTGGATCACCCCGCCATGGCAAGTCTGAAAGCGATGGAAAACGCGGGCGCATTCGATACCATGAAATTTTCCCGAAGCTTCGACGGGTATTCACCGCTTCGTATCAATGAAGCCGTCACGATCGTCGAAAGCATCCTGAACAAATTCTCACATACGGCAGAAGCGACTGAAGTGAAGAGCCTTCTGTCCGACCCGGCATCGACGCTTCCGACAACTCGCGCCGAACTCACGATCCTCCTCGGGCACATGGTCAAGGCGTTTCCCGCCGAGATCGGCATCATTCCCGAATCATACTGTTATAACGATGTCGCCGCTGGCACGAAAGAAGCGATGGCACTTGAAGCTCTCGGCAACAAGGGGCTGTTCATCGGCTATCCAAACGGAACATTCATGGGCATGGAGGTCATTACCAGGTTCGAAGCCGTCGGCATCATCGGGACGGTTCTCACCACCCTTCAGCTCGTCCCTTCCGAATCCGGAGAACAGCTTGCAGGGAAATCCGATTTCGAGGCCTTTGCGAATCTGTTGAGGGAAAAGCGGGCGCGGATCCAGAGCATTCTCCATCGCAAACCTCGTGCGTCAGAGGAGCGATGAACAAAAGAATCCCCCGGCCGAGGCCGGGGGAAAATGAAGCGAAAAGGCGGCAGCTACGCGTTGCCGACCTCTCTCGTGAAGGACAAGGCACGAACGACCGCAGCGTCTTTCACCGTAGGACACCCGATGATCTGGGAGACAAGAGACGCGGCCTCGAGGGCACTTTCAAGGCTTCTTCCGCAATACAGTCTCACGGTGCTGAACCCCTGATGATTTCTCACATACGCCTTGATCGACCACATACAGGCCTTCGCCGTCAGCAGGCATTCGGCCAGAGGGCATACCTCGATCTGCATGATATCCATGAAATGACAGGATGCCGATTGGTGGACGAACAGGCCTGTCTCCTCGAGCTCGATTTTCCTGTCACGCTTGCTGATGACGACGTTTTTCCGATAGGTCATGATCATGCCGCCGATCGAGGCGAGAACAATCGCGGCGCAGATACTGCCGAGTTTCACGAAGCTGAAGAAGCACAGGAGTTGATGTCCGGCCATGACCTGCCATGCCATGCAAAGACCCGCAAGGATGAAGGCAAAACCCAGTGCGGAACAGCCACGAGAGGTTCTGAACACGACGTCGATCGGACAGTTATCTTCGATCTTCATGCCCTTCAAAAAACTCAGGAATGTCATTCTCAATGCTCCGCTCTCATCAGGTTTATTTATGTAATAAGCGTTGAAAGTAGGCGGATAGTATCAGATTCATTTACATTGAGTCAATGCTTTTTAACATTGAAAATGGCGTACCCTGGGACTTGCAGGTTCTGATTACGCTCAGGATGAATATTAATTCTTGTGTACACCGAGATTCTCTTCTGAATAGCATTTCAGGAAAAAAATAAGGCCGGATTTTTCATCCAGCCTGCAGCGACGCCTCGAGTACGAGGCGCTGTACACAATTAAAAGTCTTTCCAGCCCATATCCCGCATCAACAAGTGTACACACTCTAAATCCATCTCACCATTCCACGATTCAACCAGTTTCCGGTGAGACAATATCGGAATCCCCAGTCGCTTCAGAACAAACGCCGACAGTCCGATTCCCTCGATGAGCTTTCCGCCGAAACTGCCGTCATACACCTGATGTACCCCGCATGAGGGACTCTTTTCCGAGAGAATCGCGCCGACGGCGCCGAGCGTCCGGGCAATGTGCTCCACGGCTTCCGCACCCGCGATGAACGGTCTCGTCACGTCGGTCCCGTCGACCGCGAGGATGCGCGCGCGGCCACCCAGAACCGATTCGGCGCTTCCCTGGAGCTCTGATGGCAGCCTCGGCGTCGGCAAACCACCAAGTTGTTCGGGACAAACGGGAACGAAAACGATGCCTGCCACTTTCGCGGCAGGCATCAGTCTGCAAAACAGGGTCTCCCAGGCCGGATGGCGACTTCCCTTGTAATTGCTCGCTACGCCAAGAAGGCAGGCGCTGACGAGGATGATCCGGTCGGGCACGGGGAACCGCGCATCAGTGGCCGAGAGCGGCCGGGAAACTGCGGAGCATGTAGATCAGCGACGGCCCGATCAGCCACACGAAGATGCTCGGGAAGACGAAGATGACCAACGGAATGAGAAGCTTGACCGGCAGCTGATTGACGCGTTCTTCTGCCTGGATCATCCGCTGATACCGCATTTGTTCCGCCTGTGCGCGCAGGGTGGGCCCGATTTCGGCGCCAAGCCGCTGGGCCTGGATCAGGGAGCTGACGAAGGCGAAGAAGGACAGCACTTGGACACGGTCGGCCATTTCGGTCAGGGCCTCTTCGAGGCTTTT
This sequence comes from Candidatus Ozemibacteraceae bacterium, assembly GCA_017998915.1. Classification (GTDB taxonomy): domain Bacteria; phylum Muiribacteriota; class Ozemobacteria; order Ozemobacterales; family Ozemobacteraceae; genus MWAR01. The sequence continues at coordinate 8,540 of JAGOCE010000050.1, read as the reverse complement.
ACCGTATTTGATATCCGCAAGGAACATCTGGAACTCGATCACGATGTCCGTCGGGCGGGATTTCTCGACGATCTTCTGCATGCCGCCGATCAGATCCAGACCGGCTTCGATCGACAACGACAGGAGATCAATAGCATAAGGAAGCTCGTATTCGATGTTCTGTTGGCGTTTTCGGATCAATTGTGCAAGATACATTTTGGGAAGATAGAATCCAACCGGGAGCAGCACGATGAGAAACACGATTCCAAGGGCTCCGAACTTCAAAGGGTTGAACAGGAAGAGGACGGCGACCGCCAGAAGCACGGCAACGAACTGCTGCACCGCCATGAACTCATTCACCGAGAGATCGGCGGGATTCCCGGCGGCACCCAGCAGATAGCGAAGCTCATCGCGCATACGGTTGATGAGACTGCCGCCCAGGGCTTCGTTCATTCCGGCAAGCGGACGCATGAGGGCTTTCAGGATGGACCATCTGCCCGCCTTTTTCTTCGGATCATTGGCGACCGCCATCTGGTCTTCCGGATCAGGCATGATCCCGCTTGTCATGCGGTTGATGAAGATGAGACCGAGGATAGACGAGAGAAGAGAGGCGACGAGAACCAGCTGGCCGAGCGGATTGTCGATGAGTGGCACGATATAGGTTGGATGCCAGATGAAAATGAGCCCTGCAAAAACCAGCGGAAGGATCCCGATCAGGTTGCCGGAAATCCGCGCATGGGCTGTTCCGGCGACGATCTTACCCATGATGCGCTTGCGTTCGGCAATCGTGATGACGATCTGCTTATACAGATCTTCGAGGTTGCCGCCGGTATCCTGCTGGAAAATCGTGGCATTGATCGCAAGTCTAAGGTCCGGACTGTTCACGCGCCTTGCGAGGTTTCCGAGGGCTTCAACCATCGAAACGCCGAGGCGCCGCTCCTGCACAAGCTTCTGAAACTCGTCGCACATCGGCGATGGCGTGGAGACTGCCACCAGTTCGAAGGCCTGATCGAGATTGCGACCTGCCTTGAGAGCGGAGTTGATCATCAGGAGCGCCTCGATCAGCTGGTCGTCGAAGCTTGCCTTCATGATGTTTTGCAGGAAGGTTCTTTTCTTCCCATCCGCGGGCCCCTTCGCCCGTCTCCGGTGCATCGACTCGTCAACCTGCTGTTCGAGAAACAGATAGATACCGACGATGAGCACGAGGATTCCCATCACCGCAACCAGGGTTTCTTGATTGAAAGCCATAGATCCTCCTTAGGAACTTCCCCTCTTATGGTTACTTATCGATCTTGAACAATCCGCCGACGCGCTCGATCAGTCGTCCTGGGCTTTCTCTGATGAAGAGCGGAACATAGCCCGTCGGCAGCATTTCTCCAAACACCCGGCCGTCTTCGCCGATCCATTTCTTGTCGAATTTGAAGATGGTTTCGAGCTGGATCGACACGTCCTGCATGCCGACCACTTCGGATATCTCGATGACTCGCCGGGTTCCGTCGGAGAGGCGGGCCGTCTGGATGACGATATTGACCGCGCTCGCGATCTGTTCCCGCACGGCACGCAGGGGGAGATCGACGCCCGCCATCAAAACCATCGTTTCGAGGCGGGCCAGCGCATCACGCGAAGAGTTGGCATGAAGCGTCGTTAGCGACCCCTCGTGGCCGGTATTCATGGCCTGGAGCATGTCGAGAGCCTCTTCGCCACGGCACTCCCCGACGATGATGCGGTCGGGCCGCATGCGAAGCGCATTTCGCACCAGGTCGCGAATCGTCACCTGGGTTTTCGCCTCGCCCGCCTGCTGCCTGGCCTCGAGCCGGCCGAGGTTTTCCTGGGCAAGCCGCAGCTCGGCGGAATCCTCGATGCAGATCACACGCTCGTCAGGCTGCGTATTCATCGAGAGAACGTTCAGTAGCGTCGTTTTCCCCGAGCTTGCCCCGCCCGACACGATGATGTTCCTGCGCATCTTTACGCAGAGTTTGAGAAACTCGGCCACGGCCGGCGTAAGCGCCTTGAACCGGAACACGAGATCGTCGAGACTGTAGGGAGTGCTCGAAAATTTTCGGATCGTCAGCATCGGGCCGGTCAACGAGAGAGGCGGGATGATCGCATGGACGCGCGAGCCGTCCGCCAGGCGCGCATCGACGAAGGGATTCCGTTCGTTGACCGTCCTGCCGATCGGCATGAGGATGCGGTCGATGACGGTCTTCACCTGGTCGGTGTTGCTGAACGTTTTGCCCGACAACTGCAGCTTTCCGCGCTTCTCGATGAAGATTTTCGCAGGCCCGTTCACCATGATCTCGTCGACGTCGGGGTCGCGGATGAAGTCTTCCAGCGGCCCCAGCCCGAGAATGTCGTCCAGCAGGGCTTTTTTCAGCTCGGCGTACACGTTCCGGTTCTCGATCTGAGGCGGCGGATTCCGTTTGAAACTCAATTCTATATTATGCTCTACTTTTTTCCGAAGTTCTTGGTCCGTCATCCCGAAGCGCTTTTCGAGAGTGGAAATGATCTCGCTCCGGATCGAACGCTGATACTCGGTCAAAACCTCGTCGACGGGGGCCATCTTTTCCTGCTCTTCGGGCCGGAATCGCTCCGCAGCCTGATTTTCCATCGCCTTCTCGGCGAGTTTAGCGACGGCCTCGTCGAGCTGCTTGTCGCCGGCAGCACCTTCGACCGCACTTCCCATCGGTAGGATGAACTCGCGCGAATGGAGCTTCGACTCGGTATCCTCGGTTTCGGTATCGACCATGTTTCGAACCAGGACAACGCGGTTCGCGAAGTCCGGCCATTTTCCGACTTCGCTCAGGAAGCGCTTTGCGAGTTCCGGAGAGCCGTCCTGGGCTGCATAGAGATAATATACCACATCAGATGTATGCAGAACGGTTTGGGGAAATGGCGTCATGAACAGGGTCAGATCGATGACGGCATAGGCATTTCGCTGGGAGAGGCATCGCAAAAGGCGTTCCATGGCGGGCCCGAGGTCGGCTTCGTTCACGATGAATCCGGCCCCGAGTGACTCGTTCGGGCGAATGCCGGTAAAGGGCATCAACCAGAGGCCATCCCGAACGCTGAACTTCTCGGCGACGTTTTCCGGCGTCAGCCCGGTCCAGTCGCTCTTGAAATACTCCATGAACGACGCGCCTGTGCTTTCGCCGAGATCGTATTTGGCGGCAATCGCCGAAGGGGCGAACCAGTTGCACTCGATGAAGGCGACGTTCCGCCCACTGCGCTGGCGAAGCGCCTGGGCAAACCGGAGGGCCGTCGAACTCTTGCCAATTCCTCCCTGAAAACTCGTGAAAACAAACACTTCGGCACGCTGTCCGGCGTTTGCCATATCCTCTCCTGACACTGATTTCACGCGTATTAGATCACAGCCATGTTCGGGCTGTCAATGTACGGGGGAGATCAAAGAACGCCTCACGATACTCTTGATCGAAGCGTCGAGTCAATCAACACCGTTCCGCCACAAAGGGTACATGCCAAAATGCCGGCATCGGCGTTGTATCGATTCTCACTTCGGAGTATCATCGGATCTCGCCATGGAAACAAACATGCAGGTCGCCGTCTCGGTCGAATCCCTCACCAAGAGCTTCGGAAAACACGAAGCCGTGAAAGGCATCTCGTTCGATGTCGCCTCGGGATCGATCTTCGGGTTCCTCGGCCCGAACGGCGCAGGCAAGACAACGACGATGCGGATGATCACAGGCATGCTCGCCCCGACATCCGGCCGCATCACTGTCGCGGGTCTTGATATGCCCTCCCACCGCGATCAGATCAAAACCCTGATGGGTGTCGTTCCCGACCATCAGAACCTGTATGACCGACTCACCGCGCGCAGACAGTTGCGACTCTTCGCTGATCTCACGGGGGTCGCGCCGGCACGCGTCGATGAAGTCGTTTCGCTCGTCGGGCTCGACGAGTATGCCGACATTCCCACCATCAGGCTCAGCCGGGGCTGGCGGCAGCGGGTCCTCATCGCGCGTGGGCTGCTCCACCGGCCGAAAGTTTTTTTCCTCGACGAGCCAACCTCCGCACTCGATCCCCAGTCCGCCCTCTCGATCAGGCGTGTCGTCAGAAGCCTTCGCGATGAGGGCACGACAGTGTTTCTGACGACGCACTACATGGAAGAGGCTTCCGATCTCTGCGACCAAATCGCCATTCTCCATGACGGCCGCATCGTCGCATCCGACACACCAGACAACATCCGCATGCAGTTCGGCCGCCCCCTCATCGACGTCACGCTCCACAACCGCGAAACCGGAGCAGACCGGACCGTTTCGCTACCTATCGCCGATCCAGAAACCCCGGCCAGGATTTCCGGCTGGCTTTCTGAAGGCTCCGTCGTCCGCATCCACACCCAGGAAGCAACTCTGGAAGAGGCGTTTCTCCGCCTTACCGGCTCGTCCTGGCAACCCCAGCCCGAGACGTGCAACGAACTTCCGAAATCCTCCCAGACGGAAAGCGCATGAATCCGAGACGAATTCTCGCCCTGTTCAAAAAAGATCTCCTCGACGCATCGCGCAACTACCACGTGCTCCTGCTCGTCGCCACGCCAATCATTCTCTCCCTCCTCTTTTCGAACCTCTTTTCGGAAAGCCGTTCCAGCACGATGATGCCCCGCGTCGGCGTCCTTGCCCCAGGCGGCAGCCCCCTCCTTGAAAAGCTCCAGCCAAAAGAGTTCGGAATCCGCATCGTAAGCATGTCTTCCCGCGACGAAATGGAATCCCGCATCGCGGAAGGAGAGGTGAGCTTTGGCCTCATTCTCCCATCCATTCTCCCAACAGCGTCCGGCCCCCGCGGCCTGCCGAAGCTCACCATGATCTACCCCATCGAAACGCCGGAATACGCCGTGGAGCGATTCCGCAGCACCCTCGAGGGCGAGTTACGCAAATTTCTCGGCAAGCCGGCTCCGCCGCTTCCGATCGAGCTTTCCTTCGAACCCATCGGCGGCTCATCGGCGAAACAGCGCAGCTTCGGCGGTGACATGCTTCCGATGCTCATCCTCATGGCCATGGGCATGATCGGGCTTCTCGCCCTCCCTCTCTCGTTCGCCGAAGAGCGGGAAAAGCATACGCTCGACGCCCTGTTCCTGACGCCGACCACCACGACCGAACTGATCATTGGCAAATGCCTCTTCAGTTTCGTCCTTCAGCACGCCACGGTTCTCGCCATGGTCGCACTGAACGGGCGCTGGGATGGAAGCCAGCCGTATTTCTGGCTGTTCGTCTCGCTCGGAAGCGTGATGTTTCTGCTCGTGGGGCTGTTCATCGCGGCCGTTGCCGAAACTCAGGCTTCTGTCAACGCGATGGGAAGCAGCCTGTTTCTCTGCTTCCAGATGGTTCCAACCCTCAGCGCCACGAATGATCTGTTGCGCATGGCGGCGAATATCGTGCCCTCAGCCTATGTCCTGCGGGGAATCCGCAAAGCCTTGTTCCTCGATCTCTCGAAGGTCGATATCCTCGGCGATCTCCTCGTGCTGGCCATCATCACGGGAGTGTTGTATCTGATCACGAGGTTCGTTTTCCGTCGCATGCAGATGGCATGACCGTCTTGCAAAGATGAGGGATTCAGGGTTATCCTTCCGAACCAGATCATCAACAAGGTGGCAGGCAACAGCGAGTACCAATGGAAAAAGTCAATTTTGACGACATAGTACGAAATCTCATGGTCTTCCTGAAAGGCCAGGTGCCGTCCCTGCAGTCGAAGCACTCGCGGGATGACCTTGTGCACCAGATTCAGAACATCGTTTATACCCTGAGAACGTTCCTCATCCAGCTCGAAGCGGCCTCCTCCTCAGACCCCCGGAAAACGCCGGAATACCAGAGCGCGCTCCAGGAAATCGAGAGTTTCAAGAAAACCAACGCCCGCCTCGAGGAATCCCTGTTCCTCGAGATGAGCAAGCATCAGAAGCTGACGGCCGAGATCGACAAACAGGTGGTTCTGCTCAAGGATCGCGACCAGAATATCTCCCAGCTCAACAACGAGATCGCTGCATTGCAGCGCCAGATCGGCGAGCTCCAGAACAGGCCGCCGAGCGAGGTGCAGAGCGCCGTTCTCGAGGCCCAGCAGGCGGCCCACGAGGAAGAAAAAGCCACATTCGACGCCGAGAAGGCCCGCCTGGAAGCAGCGGTGGCAGAGGCCAGCGCAAAAACGCAGTCGGCAACGGAAGAAATGATCCGTCTGTCATCGGAACTGAACAAGGTGCGCGGGGAATACGAGCACGCAACACAGCAGCTCGACGAGCTGCAGAGCCTCACCGAGACCATCGACCGCGAACGCCAGATGAAGGAGCGTGCAGAGCAGGCTCTCGGTGCCGCGAAGCTTGAGTTCAACCAGGAGCGGGAACAACTCGCCGCTGAAATAGAGAAGCTCCGCAAAGACTACGAGGAACTGAAGAACCAACCCCTCAAGGACCAAGACACCTATCGGAAAATCATCAAAGCCCTCCAGGAAAAAATCGACAAGCTCCAGCGGACCCTCCACAGCGGGCCTGCGGGAGATGCGATCCAGAACATCCAAGCGGCAGCGGAGGCCCGGATCAAGGCCCTCGAAATGGCTCTTGCCGAGGCAAAATGTCAGATCGAGCTTGAAACACCGGTCTCACCCGAAAAATTCGAAAGCCTCACCCGCGAAAACAACGAACTGCAGCAGCGAATCATCGACCTCGAAGCCACCGTGCGGCGGCTCCTGGCCACCCAGGAGCACTCCCAGAGCGGCCAGAGCGAGGGCCTTTCGAGCGGATTCCGGTGCGACGAGATCATTCTGTTCTTCGAAGTGCTGACGACGCTCATCGGGAAGTTGGGCTCCGCCCCAGAGAACCGCGATCTTCGGCAGAAAGCGGAAAAGGCATTCGCCGTTCTCGAGAAGACCCACGCGGTCGAGCCGGTGTCGTCGCTCGGTCGATTGTACGAAGAGAAGATGCACAAGGTCGTCAAATCGTTCATCGCGCCGTTCCTCGACGACGGCATGGTTGTCAACGAGATCAGCCGGGGATATCTCTCGGGCGACCAGATCATCCAGCGCGCGGTGGTCTGGGTGGCGAAATCCCGCTTCCAGTGCTCGGATTGCGCCTCCCCGTCGAGGCCACAGGACAATTTCTGCCCCAAGTGCGGCCTCGAGCTCTGCGCCCCCGACGGCACGCCGAAACGCCGCCTGCCTCAACTTCCCACCGATCCGGAGATCGGCATCCAGCTGCTCGACATCCTCATCGAACGGCGCCAGATCAAAGCGATGCAGGGCCTTCTCGCGCACCTCATGATGGCGAACCCCGGCCACAACGGCCTGCTGATCCGCAGCAAGCAGATCACCCAGATCCTTTCGGAACTCCTTCCGGAAGGGGAAGAATCGACTGAACGGAGACCGTGAACATGTCGGACATCGAGCAGAACAGCGATATCAACCAGATGTCGTCACCCGAAGAAAAACGTGTCCCGACCCTTGGCGACCAGATCGAGGAACTCGAAGCTCGGTATCCCTGGGGAATCATCGCTTTTCTTGGCGCCTGGGCATTTCTCCTTCTGACCTACTGGCTCTGACCCCTTTCAGGGGCGTTGGTCGAGAAGCCAGGCCTGGATCGTGTTGTTGGTGCTCCCCAGCGACAATGTCGTCGTTTCGGTGTTGCCATCTCGCCTGAAATACCGGCAACCGTGCCCTTTTACGTCCGTGCCGATGACAGAACCTCCGACCGTCGTCACGGGCATTCCCGGCAACGAAATGCCGGCATTCGTTCCCGACAGGTTCAGCCCCTTGATGCCGTAATCGCCGGCAAGGGTCGAATTGTATCTGTTCAGGAGAAGGCTGAGATAAAACCGGCCGAGAGTGCGTGAGAACGGCTCTTTCGTGATGGCTTCGATCGCCTTGTACCCGACCTTGGAGCCCGTGCTGAGGGTCCTTGTGATTTCTCTGGACGTCGTTCCGTATCTGTTCGGCTCGGCGAGAAAGCGAACGAACAGATACGATAGCCCATAACTTTCGATACCATACCAGTTCGTCAGCGACATGTTGTTGAACGCCGACTGCGCCTGCATCATCTTGATGATCTGCGCGGTGTTCGCATCACCTGCCGATATTCCGTAACCGGCGATATCTTCGGCATATTTTGCCTGTCCCTCGGCCAGCCAGGCTTCCTCGTTATCCGTCATCGCGAGCCGTTTTTGATAAAAGTTCACCATGTGCTGGAACTCGTGCGCAAGCGTTCCGTACCGGACGACGTCCGTCAGCCCTGGGCTCGAATACCGCACATAGATGATCTTGCAGGCGTTGCTTTCTCTCAGCTGCTCGTTCTCCGGGGTGTTCCGATACAGGTCGGCGCCGTAGAACAGCCCGATGATGCCGTTCTGCATCGCGTTCGTCAGGAGAATCGTGAGACGGGGATCTTCATCAGGCCCTTTTTGCGGCTCGTCACCAAACGCGTCACGAACGGCCGCAGCTATCCCCTCCTCGAATTTGAGCCGAATGTTCGAGATGAGGGTGTAATCGGGCGAACCGATCGATGTATCCACATAGATATACAATTGGTCATTCATGCTGACGCAGCGGGCCTTGATGACATTCTCAGGATACTC
>JAGOCE010000438.1 GCA_017998915.1 Candidatus Ozemibacteraceae bacterium | reverse complement strand
CGACCTCACGCCATCCTCCGAGCCCGAAGCGATCAAGGCGGCAGTCATCGCAGCCCGTTCCCGGCTCGTCCGCAGGCTCCTGGACAACCGTCACGCGACGGATTCATTCGATGTGTGCGACACCGCCCACTGCACGCCGTTCGCGGGTGAAGCCCACAAACGAGAGTTGGTTGCGCTCGCCACGGAGCTGACGGCCAACGAGCTCATGTTTCATGCGGGAAAACCGATCGACGCCCGAACCCATCACACCTGCGGCGGCAAGGTATCGAGCATGAAGGACGTGTACGGCATCGATGACCCCAACCACCAGGCGCTCGACGACAGGCTCGACCCCAAAGGCTCTGAAAACTGTTTCCACAGCCCGGCCTTCAACTGGATCAGGGATTTCACCCTGGATGAGATCGCCGACTTTCTCTCGATGACCTATTCCGCAGGCACCGAACGCCTTTTTCTCCGTTGGGAGCCCGCGAAGGTCGATGCCGCCGGCCGCATCACCGACATCCTGCTCCAAGGGAAACGCACGAAGAAAATTCGTGGAACGGCCTTTCTGAACGACGTGTACGAATACCTGGGCCCAAACGCGATCCGGAGCATGAAATTCACGGCCGAACCGATGCGCCGGGCAATCGTGTATCGCGGCCACGGAAGCGGCGACGGCGTTGGCATGTGCCTGTACGGCGCCGATGGGCTTGCCCGCAAAGGATTCGACGCCTATCGCATCCTGCAGTTCTACTACCGCAACGTCGAATTCAGGAAAAACGGCGTGCTGATCGAGGTTCCGACGCCCATTTCCTCGGGAACGCTTCGCCCGTCAGACCGCGAACCCTGATCGGTTCCGGTTACAGTTCGACGGAAATTTCGTAACTCAGGATCATCGTCAACACGGTGGCGAGCATCAGCGGCATGCCGGTCATGAGAAACCTCCACTCTTTTTCCCAGATATCGGCATATCTGCGGAATCTTCGAGTGATTTCTGCGTGATAACGCCCCCTGTCGCGTTCCCGTTCGTGCTGAGCCTGTCGAAGCACGAGAGGTATTATCCTTCTACAAGCCCAGGGCGAACAGGGGGTTCTGCAATGGGAAACGGGCGCCGTTGACACGCCAGTTCCCGGCCGCTAGAATGGCCCAAAAAAGGTGGTCGTCATGGACAAGAAGCTGATACTGGTAACCGTTCCGAACCGCGATGTCGCCGAGCGGATTACGAACGCCCTGCTTTCCGAACGGCTCGTGGCCTGCGTCAGCATCATTCCCGGCGTCGAATCGCACTACATCTGGGAAGGCCGCACCGAGACAAGCAACGAACTGCTGCTGATGATGAAGACCCGTGTAGATCTCTTCGACGAGGTTCGCGACAGGGTCGTCTCGCTGCATCCATACCAGGTGCCCGAGATCGTCGGCCTTCCGATCGACCGAGGCTCGCTTCCCTACCTCCAGTGGATCGACGATGTCGTCGGCCCGCCACGGGGCAACCGCTGATCTGAACTCCATAGAGGCAGGCTGATGGCCCGGGAATACATTCTCAAACACACGCCGGGCGAGCCCCAGCCCGGGTCCCCCCATGCATCCAGAATCGACTACGAGTCCGAACTGAACCAGGCCCAACTCGAAGCGGTGATGACCCTGCACGGGCCCATTCTCTGCATCGCCGGAGCCGGCTCGGGGAAGACCCGCACGCTCGTCTACCGCGTTGCACGCCTCGTCGAGACCGGCGTTTCTCCCGAATCGATCCTGCTTCTGACGTTCACGCGCAAGGCAGCGACCTCCATGCTCGACCGTGCAGCTGCGCTGGTCGGAAATGGTACGCGCAGGATCGCGGGCGGCACCTACCACGCGTTCGCGAGCCAGGTGCTCCGGCGCCACGGAGCGGCGCTGGGCCTCACGCCGTCGTTCACCATCCTCGACGAGGGTGACGCCGCCGACATCATCAACCTGATGCGCGCCGAGCTCGGCGTGAACACCCGCGAAACGCGGTTTCCCCTCAAAGGCACGCTTCAGGACATGCGCTCCGCGGCCGTCAATCACGGCGCAAGTATACCTGACACGATAAAATCGAGATACCCGCAGTTCGTCGAGCACACGGCGGACATCGAGAGGATTCTCGCCGACTACGATGCCTACAAACTCAAGCACCAGATGCTCGACTACGACGATCTCCTGATTTTCCTGCTCAGGCTGCTCGAGGAGCAGCCGGCCGCGCGCGACGCGCTTCGGGCCAGATACCGTCACATCATGGCCGACGAGTATCAGGACACGAACAACCTCCAGGCCAACATCATCGTGCTGCTCGGCGGCGGCTCGCGCAACGTCATGGTCGTCGGCGATGACGCGCAGAGCATCTACTCGTTCCGCGGCGCCGATGTGGGCAACATCCGCTCGTTCCCGGAACGTTTCCCCGACTGCCGCGTGATCCGCCTCGAGCGGAACTACCGCAGCACCGCCCCCCTGCTCGCTTCGACGAACCGGCTGATGGAGCACGCGAAGGAAGGTTTCGCCAAGCGTCTCTATACCGAGCGCACAGGCGGCATGCAGCCCGTTCTCGCCGTCAGTTCCGACGAGGCCGAGCAGTCCACGTTCGTCGCCCAGCGGATTCTCGAACTCAGGGAAGAGGGAATCCCGCTCGATCGCATCGCGGTGCTGTTCCGGTCGTCGTATCATGCCTTCCAGCTCGAACTCGAGCTGCGGCGCAGGAACATTCCCTACGTGAAATGGGGCGGATTCAAGTTTCTCGAAGCCGCGCACATCAAGGATCTCCTCTCGCATCTGCGGATTCTGCAGAATCCCGGTGACCGCGTCGCCTGGCTACGCGTGCTCCAGCTGATCGAGGGCGTGGGAGCGAAAACGGCGGGCGCGCTGTTCGAGCGGCTCAGCACGGCGTCTGACCCGCTCGACCTCGAATCGCTCCCCGCGCCGGCGAAGTCCCGCGAAGGCCTCGCCGCAGCGGCAAAAGCCCTCCAGCGCGCGCGAAAACTGGCCGATGGCCCGCCGGTTCCGGTGGTGGAGGCAATCGCCGACTACTACGGTCCCCTTCTCAAGCGCAGGTTCGACGATTTTCCGAAGCGGCTCCGCGATCTCGACCAACTCACCGTTCTGGCCGGGAAATACGCTGGCATCGGCGAGATGCTCTCGGAGATGGCGCTCGAACCGCCGAAGAACAGCATCGACGAGGTCCTGGCCGCCGACGATGACGACGAGGAGCGGCTCATCCTCTCCACGATCCATTCCGCGAAAGGGCTCGAGTGGCACACCGTGTTCGTCATCTGGACGATGGAAGGCCGTTTTCCCTCGTTCGGCGCCCTCCGAAACCCCGCCGACCTCGAAGAAGAGCGACGCCTGATGTACGTCGCCATGACCCGAGCCCAGGAACAGCTGTATCTGACCCACCCCGCCCTCGCCTGGGACCCCGCGACCGGCACCACCCTCTCCCAGCC
>JAGOCE010000437.1 GCA_017998915.1 Candidatus Ozemibacteraceae bacterium | reverse complement strand
GATCGGCTTCCGCGGATCCTTGTCGCCATCGGGGCGCTTGCGGGGATCTTTCCGCCACTCATCTTCGTCGGGGCTCGGCTTCCGCGGATCCTTGTCGCCATCGGGGCGCTTGCGAGGATCTTTCCGCCATTCATCTTCGTCGGGGATCGGCTTCCGCGGATCCTTGTCGCCGTCGGGGCGCTTGCGAGGATCTTTCCGCCACTCTTCCTGGTCGGGAATCGGCTTCCGCGGATCCTTGTCGCCGTCAGGGTGTTTCGGCTGCTTCTGCATCCCGATGGCGGCAGGGGTGATCTCGATCGTTCGGCCCGTTTTCTGCAGCATTCCGGATAGTATTTTCCCCGAGGGCAGTCCTTCGCCGGCAAGTGCGAGTTTCCAGTGGGAATGCTGGTCGAGCAGGCGCGTGTCGTCGAGCTGGAAAACCGGTCGCATTGTGGCTCCGGGCTCCAGGGTGATCTGCACGGGCTTTGCCAGGTTGATGCCGCGGGCCATGTGCTGAAGCACGCCGTTCAGCGTGACTTTCCTGTCCAGGCGGTTGATGATGACCAGCGTCACCGCGCCAGGAACGGGTTTGCCCTTGAGGGGCTTCATCCCTGCCTGCCCGCTCGGGTTCGGCGGCTCCATCTCGGGTGGCGTATGCCGTGATTGGCCGCCCCCAGACTGCGATTGCTGCTCTTCGGTACCCGGCGGGCCCTTCGGCGGCAGTTGCGAACCGCGTTCGGAAGGCATGCCCTGCGACTGCTGGGATCCGATGCCCGACGACGCGCCCTGGCTCGACGACTGTTGGGCCTGCGTCTGTCCGGCAACAACCATCGACAGCAGGAAAGGAACGGCAATCAGGGCAGAAACACGGGAGCAAGATCTTCTCATGAGAATCCTCCTTTTTTTTCATTCGGGGATCTGCAATTCAGGGTATGCCCGTCTTCTTCCGCCTGTCAATCGCCTGTTTCCACCATATTTCTGCGAAACAGGGCCTCGCCGGCACGGCGGAGGGAAAATCAGCGTTTCCGGCTGCGGGCGGCCCTGACGAGGAAGAAGCAGACGCCCAGGACGATGAAGGCAGCGGCGAGGCCCGAGGCGGTGCCGGTCAGCATCGTGGTTTCGACATCCTTCGGCACGACCCCGACGGCGACGAGGCCGGCGATGACAATGCCGGCGAGGCCCTCGCCCGCAACGAGGCCGGAGGCGGCAAGAATGCCGGGGTCGCTTTCCGACTCGCTCAGGGAACCGGCTTTTGCTTCCTCGGTGCTCCCTTCGACCCATGCGCGCGTCACGCCACCGATGAAGATCGAGAGCATCGACGACAGCGGCAGGTAGACGCCAATCGCGAATGCCAGTCCCGAAACACCGCACAGGATCGCGGAGATCGTGATGCCCGCTCCGGTCAGCACGAGGCCCCAGGGCAGTTCGCCCGAGAGGACGCCCTCGATGATGGTTTTCATCAGCGTCGCCTGCGGGGCGGGAAGGTCCTTCGCACCGAAGCCGTAGGTCTCTCCGAGGAGCATCACCGTGCCGGCGACGGCCCAGCAGGCGAAGCAGGCGCCGATCAACTGGCCAAACTGCTGGCGCCAGGGGGTCGCGCCCACGAGATACCCGGTCTTGAGGTCCTGCGCGATGTCGCCGGCCTTGCCGGCCGCCACGCAGACGATCGTGCCGACGGTGAGCACCGCCGCCTGCGCCGCCGTGCCCTTCCAGCCGAACGCCGCGAAGATCGACGCCGTGGCGATGAGCGTGACGAGCGTCATGCCCGACGTGGGGTTCGACGAGACGCCGACGATGCCGACGATACGGGCCGCCACCGTGACGAACAGGATGCCGAACACCCCGACGCCGAGACCGCAGACCAGCCGCGCCGTCAGGTCCATGCCGCCGGCGAAGATTCCCGGGACGAAGCCCGAGACGAGCACGACGAAGAGAATGCCGATTATGACGAAATACCCCGGAAGGTCCGTGTCGGACTGGAGCTGCTCAGCCGCATCCTGCGCGGCTTTTTTCGCCGTCAGGCCGGACACGACGGCCGTGAAGGCCCCGAACATCGTCGGAAGGTTTCGCAGGACGGTGAAGATACCCGCCGTCGCGACCGCACCGGCGCCTACATATCGCACGTAATACTTCCAGATCTGGCCGGCCGACATCTGCGAGATCAGCATTGTCTTCTCGGGGAACATCGCCGTCGTCAGCCCCTGCCCCATCAGCGTAATGAGCGGGATGAGCACCAGCGCTGATAATATAGCGCCAGATACAACAATACCCGACTGGCGGTAGCCAAGGATGAACCCGATCGCGATCAGCGACGGGGCCAGTTCCAGTCCGATGACGGCGTTCGGAAGCACGGAGGGCAGGAGATACTCGGTCTCGCCGGGAACGACGAAGAAGGCTGATATGGCAACCTTGACCAGAGCGGCGAACGCCATTCCCACGAAGATCCAGTTCCCGCCAGAGGCGCCTTCGGAAGTGGCCCGCAAGACCTCGGCGCAGGCCGTTCCCTCGGGATACGGAAGCTCTTTCTCCGACTCGACGATGAGCAGACGGCGCAGGGGGATCATCGCGGCGATGCCGAGAATGCCGCCCAGGAAACAGAGCGCGACGACCTGCAGATACGGCGGCACCACGCCCCACAAAAAGAGCGCCGGGATCGTGAAGATGGTGCCCGACGCAAGCGCCGTCGATGCCGAACCGATGGTCTGCGAGAGGTTCGCCTCGAGGATCGTGCCTTTCAGGCGCAGTAGCCGGAAGATCGCAACGGTCATGACAGACGCGGGAATCGAAGCCGAGACCGTCATGCCGACCTTGAGCCCAAGATACGCGTTCGCCGCACCGAACAGGATGCCCAGCAGAACGCCGGTCACCACCGCCTTGAACGTAAACTCCGCCACGCTTTCCCCGCCGTTGCCGGCAGCCACGGACACATTCGCGTTTTCCATCCGGTCCACCTTCCTGTTATGATCTGCATGCAGTGTACGAATTCCAGACGCGATTGCAAGCCGCCATCACGACCGATCATCATTTTGTTGTGCCGGATCCGTTTTCCATCTATCTTGAGACATACCCGGTCAGGGTGAAATGTATCATTGTGGCCACCAGACAGACCAGAATGCCAGCCAGACACAGTATAAAGCCAGTTTGGTGCAAGAAAAATTTCATCCCTTTTGCAGATTCTTCCTTTGGAGCCGGTCAGGTATGCCAAAACATGTCCCAGATGGGCCTTTTTAGCCTCTCCGAGGCTAAAACCCCTAAAAATGGCCTGTTCTGCGGAAATGAGAGCCCAAGAGGGAAGAGGCCATCGGGGCCGCTGTGGTAGGCCGGAGCCGGGGTGCGCCGGCGAAAGGTTGGGGGTTCATCGGATCCGCGCCTCCCGCGGGGGGAACGACGGGGGCACCCTCCGGGCTCACCACCAAGAAAGGGGGGGGAGGCCCAGGGCACCCCTTCCTC
>JAGOCE010000436.1 GCA_017998915.1 Candidatus Ozemibacteraceae bacterium | reverse complement strand
ACTGTACTTCCTCGCCGAGCTCTCCGTCTTTATCGGGGAGATGGAGAGAATGGTCGTAGATTTTGAAATCGGCAGGCTTGTCCATGACGCAGTAGTTGGCCGACGTGACGGGCTTTCCGTTAATTTCGAGCTCGAAACGGTAGTAGCCGACGGGAAAATCCCTTTCCAGCGTCAGGGAGCCCTTATACTCGTTCCCGACGAGCGCTGTTTCCGACGGAGACTCTGCGATGAGCAGATTGCGACCTGCGGCCGTATTCACCGAGATGAATTTCGCGACCGGTTTCAATGGTCCGATCTTGAGGGACTTGAAGCGCACCAGGATGTGATGTACATGGTCGGCCGGGTAAAACCAGGACGTCTCGTCTCCGGCTTCCCCTTTCCCGTTGTCACGGTACAGCACGATTTTCTCAACTTCCCACTCCGACGCCGTATCGCCCGGAGCCGGGGCTGGTCCTGCATGTGACGGAACGGCGAACGACCAGCCCAGAAACACCAGCAGGGAAACGGTGATGATATGTCTCACAAGAACCTCCTCGATGCGGATCGCATCTCTCATCGGGCATCATACATGAAACCCCCTGATTTCCAAACCTCCTCCTGACTTGCGTCATTCCTGACACCCTGACGATGGACAGATATGTCGCAGCCAGGCCGCGAATGCTGTGCGAAGAAAGGGTGAACTGAATGGCGAATGCGCTCTGAACGCGGATATTCGGCTTGTCGGTGAGCCGTGCGACATCCCGTGTTAGGGCTGGCACGCCGGTTGCGCCGAAGCTACGTCATCGAATGGAAAAACGCGACGAACGGAGGCGGGATATGACAGAGAATATTTCGAACCAGGAAGCTCAGACGCAGCAGTCAGATGTTGTACAAAAACCCGATAGTTCTCGCGACGCCGGGGACACCCGCGCTGAGAAAACGGAAGGAATACCCCCTTCAGATAACACCGGAGACGGCGGAGAAGAAGGTGGTTGGATGCGCCTGATCATCGATGCCAATCCCCTCTACCTGTTGAGTGTGCTGCTGATGATCGCAGGCTTGTACCTGGTCAACGGCGCGGCGTCGGAAAACGTGGTTGGCGTCGGGACCGTCGCTGGCTTCTTCGGCGTGCAGAACGTCTACGAGATCGTCCTGGTCGCGATGGCAATCTACCTGCTCCGAACCGGTACGAACAGCCGGCATGGCAAGTTGCTGCTCTTCTTCGTCATGGTGTTCCTGGCCGATCTCACGTTTTACCAGGTGCGCATCGCGGTGATGGACCGGTCGTGGGGCTTCACCCTTTCCACGTTCTATCTCGTTCTCGGCGCGGCGAAAGTCTGGGCCGTTCTCACCTGGCTCGAAATCAAGGTTCGCTGGGAACGCCTCGTCTATCCGCTGATGGCATTTGGCATGATATATTATGCGCCAAACTATATATACTCGGTCATGGATTCGACGGGAAACGGCAATACCGGAATGCCGTTCTCCGGCCAGGTGGACGTGTACATGATCTGGCTCGTCGCGGCCGCGATCCAGCTTCCGGTCATCGTCGCCAACTGGCGAAAGAGCAGCCTCGAGGAATCCGAGCCCAACCCGTATGTCGGCGACGCGACGACGTTTTCCTGGGCGCTCCTGCTGTTCCCCTTCGCGATCCTGCCGTTCCAGCTCGAAAAGAACGTGATGGCGGACGCTGCTGCGGGAAACCCTGCGATTGGAAAACTGACCTTCGTCTATCTGCCGTATCTGCTTGCCGGCGTCTTTTTCTTCCAGAGTTTCTTCCGGACGCAGATCGCGAAAATGTACTCGATCAACGCATACGACGCCTCCGTGATGATCGGCCTGACCCTCTTCGCGCTTTTCACCGCAAGGACAGACGAGATCGGCGGTGGCCTCTCGACCATCAACTGGTATCTCGTTTTCGGCGCGCATCTCGTTGTTGCCCTCACCAGGCGGAACCTCATCTGCGCCGGGTTCCTTGCGCTCGTGGCTGTCAGGTATTTCGGTCTCGGCATCAAGACGGCTGCCGGCAATATCTATGACTATGGTCGCACCCTCTCGACGACGACCTGGGCGGCTCTCTTGATGGTCGGCTCGTTCGTCAGCCTCGGTCTCGGTTTCCTTCTCAGCATCGGCACGAAGAACATCCGGAAATCCTAATCCCCCCCATACCCCGTCTGTTCCAACCCCTTTCAAGCGCACCCTTCGCGGGTGCGCTTCCTTTGTCTCCGGCGGAAGTTTTCGGGGAGTTTCGCATGATCGTCGGGGCGGTGGTATAGTGGCTGAACGCCCCTGCGACGAGGCGGGGGCCATCGGAGGAAGAGATGACGAGGAATCAGCCGCAAATGCTGGCGCTGAGAGCGCCGCTGTCGGGAGTCCTGGTGCCGATCGAACTGGTGCCCGATCCCGTGTTCGCACAGAAGATCGTCGGTGACGGCATATCCATCGACCCGGTCGATCCTGTTCTGAAAGCCCCCTGCGACGGAACCGTCACACAGGTGCACTCCTGCGGTCATGCGATCACCTTTTCGCCGGTGGCCGGCCTCGAAATCATGATGCATATCGGCATCGATACGGTCCATCTCAAGGGCGATGGATTCAAGCCTCTCGTCAGGATGGGCGATGCGATCAAAGCCGGTCAGCCCCTGATCGAGTTCGAACCCGACCTCATCGCCAGGCGCGCCGCGAGTCTGTTGACCCAGATACTGGTCACGACGCCCGAACGGGTCGTGTCGATGAAACCGGCAACCGGCTCCGTTTTGTCAGGGAGTGATATCGTACTCGAAATACAACTCGCGGAACCGGCCGCCGGAGCCCCGGAGACCGGGTCGGACCTCGCGAAGACCCTCACGTCGGAAGCGGTCGTCGTTCCGAACCCGACGGGCTTCCATGCCAGGCCTGCCGCGGTTCTCGCCGGCCTGGCCCGGCGATACAAATCGGAGATCAGGTTGCACCGGGGAACGACCGCCGCGAATGCCCGAAGCCTCGTCGCGATCATGGGACTCGACGTGCGGTGCGGAGACAAGGTGCATTTGACCGCGAAGGGTCCTGATGCCGAAGCCGCCCTGGCGGCGATTCTGCCGGCCGTGCGCGATGGGCTGGGGGAGGGCGGCGGTCGGTTCGCGCAGGCGGTTCCGGCCGGAACCGTCACGGCGCAGAAGTCGGAAGCACAACCGGTCGCCCCCGCTTCCGGTGATCCGAACCGCCTGGCGGGCGTTTCCGCCTCGCCGGGTCTGGCTGTCGGGCGTATCAGAAAGCTCGTCCGAACCGATCTGCATATTCCCGAAACGGCGGAAGCTCCCGAGGTCGAGCGCAGAAAGCTGGTTGAGGCGCTCGAACAGGCGAAGCAGCAGACCGGCGCGCTCCATGACAGACTGGCTGCCGCCGCCGACGCTGGCAAAGCCGCCATCTTCGCGGCCCACCAGGAACTGATGGGCGATCCGGACGTGCTCGACC
>JAGOCE010000049.1 GCA_017998915.1 Candidatus Ozemibacteraceae bacterium | reverse complement strand
CCTCTCAGGTTTTAGAGGCGGCATGAACGGCAGACCATTTATCACTTTTCCCGCCGGTTATTTTGTCCAGCATCACCCGGCCAGCTCTCATTTCGGATGCGCATCCTGGCCTGCGGGATGCCATTGCCGCCACCCTGCCAGGGGCCTCCTGGCAACGCTGCAGGACCCACTTCATGCGCAACCTCCTGTGCCGGGTGCCCAAGTCCGCTCAGGATCTTGTGGCAACCCTCGTCCGCACGATCTTTGCCCAACCCGATGCCCTGTCGACTCATTCCCAATTGGAAAGGGTGGTTGAGCAACTTCGCGAGAAATTCTCTGCGGCTGCCACCCTTCTGGAGGAAGTCGCTCCCGATATTTTGGCCTTCACGGCGTTTCCAAAGGAGCACTGGAAGCAGATTTGGTCGAACAATCCCTTGGAGCGCCTCAACAAAGAAATTCGTCGGCGCACCGACGTGGTGGGAATCTTCCCCAACCGCGCAGCGATCATCCGCCTGGTCGGTTCGGTCCTCGCCGAGATCCACGACGAATGGACCATCAGCCGCCGGTACATGAGCCTGGAGGCCCTCGCCAAGATCCCATCCCCAGTTCAACCACAAGTATTTCCTACCCCCAAACTACGTTCCAGAAAGGCAGCCTGAACCTCTCGGTGATCGCGATGGCTCATACACCACTTGACAGGACACGACCCCTGGAGTTTCCGGATCATGACGAAAAGTTGGTAGTTCCAAGCGTTCGTTCCTATCTGCTTTTTATCTGGTTTTCATCTGCCCGACATCTGCGGATACGTTCCTGAAAACCGCGCTTATTTCAACGGAGTATCTCTGTGGTGCGTTGTGTCCGGCGTCAGCTGAAGGGGCGGTTGAAGAGTTCGACCAGATCGGTCATGAGGCCGATCACGCCCAGGCCGATGACCAGGAACCACAGCGAGGCCCGCCGACCGGGGTTGACCGGCTGACCCGAGGTGCCATTCTCGCTGAGCGCCGGTTCGTCGTGGTCGGCGAACAGGTGATCCCACTGATCCAGGCCGTAGAGAAAAAAGCCCAGAAACAGCAGGAACAGGCAAAAGAAAAACAACCCCACCCACATGTGAGCGAATGCCCCTTCATTTCAGGATGTGCGTTCCTCATCCATTCTACGTCTGACTTGGTTGCGCTGCAATTGCTGCCGATTGCTTTTTGTATGAAGTCGGCAAGATATCAGACGTTTCCGATGAAGAAAGCGATGGCGCCCTCTGTGTCCCGGTGCCTCGGTGTGGCCGTTCTCTCAGCCGGCGTGGTCGGTGGGGCCGAGGAGCTGGGAGACGGTCACGAAGCGGTAGCCGCACTTCTTCAGGGCGGGAATCAGCACCGGCAGCACGCGCAGGGCACCGGGGTGGATGTCGTGGAACAGCACGATGCACTCCGGCGAAAACGAGCGGACCACACGGGCGAGCATTCGGTCGCTGCTGCCGCCGGCCCAGTCGCGGCTGTCGGCATCCCACATCACCTCGCGCCACCCCTGGCCTTCGATCATGCCCCGGACGCGATCGTTCGTATGGCCGTATGGCGGCCGCACGAGGCGCGGCGGTCGGCCGGTCAACACTGCGATCATCTCCGAGGTGCGGCGAAGATCGCCGATGCCGGCGGCAGAACCCATATTCACGAGGGATTTATGGCTCCAGGTATGGTTCGCCACCTCGTGTCCCTCCTCGGACATCCGTGAAATCAGGTCGGGATACGCCTCGGCACGAGAACCGAGCACGAAGAACGTGGCCCGCACGCCCTGCGCCCTGAAATAATCGAGCAGTTGTCGAGTGTGGGCGGCATGCGGCCCGTCGTCGAACGTCAGCGCGACGAGTTTCGGACCGCCTCCACCGGAGATCCGAGTTATCGCGGCGGCGCAAGAATCGATCGTGTAGGGCTCGGCAGGTTCGATCCGGGCGGGCGGGGAAGGGCGTTTCGCGACTGCCGTTCCCTTTGTACCCGCCAGATCAGGAAGCTCGCGCGGCGGAACCGGGGTGTCGCGCATGCCGAGCTCGAACGAATCGGCGATGCCGAGATTGCCGTCCATGACGGGAGGCTTGATCCCTGTGGCGACCGACGGAACGCCGGGCATGCGTACGAAGGCGTCCGGAGATGGTGGTCGGAGACCCATTTCCTGGAGTTTCCTGATTGCTGGCTCGAATCCGGGATTCAATCGAAGAGCCGCGAAAAAAGACGTGGCTGCTTCCCGCCCTTTTCCGGTTTCTTTGTACAAAAGTCCGAGGTTGTAATGGAGCCAGAACGACGGTTCGACGCGCAAACCTGCCTCGAAGACTCTGAACGCCTCGTCAAACCTCTTCCGGGTTTTCAGGGCGGATCCGAGATTATTATAAAGGTGTACATATTTCGCGTCGAGGGAAAGGCCTCGTTGCCAGAGGATCATCGCCTCCTCCAGACGGCCTGCACGCGCGTAGATGATACCCATCGAGTTCAGAACCCCGACATCGCGGGGATTTTGCTCGAGCTGCTGGCGAAGCACCTCGAAGTCTTTCATCAGGTCGGGAGGTGTCGACGGATCTGTTTGAGTTCCCTGGCCGGCGACCTGGGCTGCCGTTGGCCATGCCGGAACCAGGATGGTGAGGGCCATCACGCACATCAGCAGCAGATACCGGCGATGCATCGGGTTCAACCTCCGTTCCGCCATCCCCATCGGCAGAAGTCGGGAAATCGTTTACCGGTCCAATGAAAGCCTGTACAGCGCCTGATACAATCGCCAGACCCGTCGTTTGAGATTGCCGGCATCCGGCGGGGGAATCGTCCCGGTTTCGAAGGCAACCCCCTGTTCCCGCAGTATTCCTTCACAAAGGGCCAGCAATTCGGGGTCCCGTTCACCGGTAAAAGACGAAACGGCTTTCGTGAGAAGCGAAACGCTTTCCGTTGCATCCTGCCGTTCAGGCGTCTCGCCCGTCATGGATATCGAAAAGAAGCGCCAGATTTCACTGTTCACCCCGCCATCTGGCGCGTTCAGAACGTTCTTCGCTCTCGACGACAACTCGGCAAGTCTGGAAATGGCGGGTGGGGCTTGCTCCATCTCCGATGTGCTGAGTGATTCGAGCGTGTCGAGGAACAGGCGAGCCGCAAAGGGCTTCCCGATGAACAAGGGGGGGAAGGAAAAGTCGAACTGGGGAATACTCCCTGCCGCTGTGTGCGAGGTGAGAAACTCGACAGCCCTTTCAAGAGTCGAAGTGGTGTCCAGGTCGTCGCAAAACTTTTTGAGATAGGCCAGTGCCGCGGCAGCCGCCAGGGTTGGCGAGACGATGCCGTACTCCGGATGCTTCGGGACGGCAAACGAGCCGTCTGCCTGCTGCAGCGCAACGAGCTGCGCTGCGATGGATGCGAGAACCGTCCTGGGTGTTTGAAGGCAGCGGAATTCGGCGACTGTTGCAGCCCAGGCCAGAGGCAGGGTGAGGTGGCACGAAAAGCATCGATTCGCCTGCTGAAACTCCAGGGTTGCCTGGGAAAGGTCGGCAAGCTCGATTTCAAGATTGCCGACCGAGGGATCGAGGCCGGAGATGAAAATCTGTCCTGCTGTTCCCGAGCCGGTTTCCAACGGAACGGCGACGAGCGGGACGATTTCGAGCCAGCTCGTCGAGGGATCATTCAGCCTGATGCGGAATGCGTCGTCATACGGCTCGTTCAGGTGGCAGATGGTCGTGGAGTGAGCACTTCGAACGATGACGGATGTTCCCCGCCGCCCCAGGCCAAAAACCTCCGTGGCGTCAGGCGGCAGATTGACGAAATCGATGGCCGATGACGTCGGGAAATCGATGCGACATCCGCCATCCGGTAGAACGCGGACCGTCCCTGTCAGTTCTCCGGCCACAAGGCGGAATGGAAAAACGAGGATGGCCAAAACAAAAATAATTGCAAATAATATTATATTCCGATCGATCACGGCCTGTCAGGACCCTTGCGCAGGCCGTATTTCTTCAGCTTGTAATGCAGGTTCTGCCGGGTGACCCCAAGAATGTCGGCGGCCTGGGAATAGTTGTATCCGGCGGTCTCGAGCGCACGCCGGATCATCTCCACCTCGAGCTGTTCCCGTGCCGTATCGAGCGGCATGCCTTCCGAAATCGCCGAGACTCCCTCGCCACGGCCGGATGGGGTCGTGGGGAGGGGGAGATCCTCCGGAAGAAGCTCCTCGCCAATCCGCTTGAGGATCACTGCCCGCTCGATGACGTTTTCCAATTCGCGCACGTTGCCCGGCCAGGAGTGAGTGGTGAGCTGGGTGAGTGCCGCCCCGGACGGAGTGAGGATCGGTCGATGATGGCGTTCGGCAAACCGTCTCAGGAACACATTGACGAGATCGGGGATGTCTTCTGGGTGTTCCCGAAGCGGTGGCATGCGGATCTCGACGACGCTCAGGCGATACAACAGATCTTCGCGGAATCGGCCCGCCATCGACTCGGCCCGCAGATCGCGGTTGCTCGCCGCGACGATGCGCACGTTCACCGGAAACGCTCGCGTGTCGCCGACTTTGCGAACGACGCCGTCCTGAAGGACTCGAAGCAGTTTCGCCTGACTTGGTTGTGCCAGGTCACCGATCTCGTCGAGGAACAGCGTGCCGCCGCTCGCTTCGTGGAACAAGCCGTCCTTGTCGGAAATAGCCCCCGTGAAGCTGCCCTTCACGTGGCCGAACAGCTCGCTTTCGACGAGATTCTCCGGAATGGCGCTGCAGTTGACTGGAATGAATGGCCCGGAGGAGCGCCTCGAACGTGCGTGTAAGGTGCGGGCGGCCAGTTCCTTGCCGGTTCCGCTTTCCCCCTGGAGGAGAACGGTGCTTTCCGTGTCTGCGACCCGGTCGATCATGTCGAGAACGCTGCGGATCGCCTCGGAATGGCCGGCCGGGGCCACGGATGAAGCGGCAGAGATTTTCGATCCGGCATGCTCTGCGGCGAGGACGGACCGCACGGCGGCACGCAGGTCGGCAATCTCGAACGGTTTCAACAGGTAATCCCGCGCCCCGAGTTTGACGGCCGTGACGGCCGTTTCGATCGACGAGTAGGCGGTCATCAGAATGCAGGGGGGCCTGGGATGCAGCTTGCCGAGCTTCGCGAGCAAGTCGAGACCGGACATGCCCGGCATGCGGATGTCGGAGATCACGAGCGCAGGATTGCGCTCGATGATGTATTGAAGTGCCGCGTCGGGCTGCGAGAAATCACAGACCTCGTGACCATCGAGTTCCAGGGCTTTCTTCAAAGCCCTCAGCAGTTTCACTTCATCGTCGATCAGTACGATTCGATTCGGCATACCAAGCGTCCTGCATGCATTGTATCACGCCTTTCCCGCGTCGGCCGTCTTGAGGGTGAACGAAAAAACCGTCCAGCCGTCCGTCCGCCGTTCGGCCCAGATTCTCCCGGCATGTCCTTCGATGATGGCCTGGCAGATGGCGAGCCCGAGGCCGGTTCCCTCCGGCTTCGTCGTCACCAGCGGCTCGAACAGATGATCCGCGGCTTCGCCGAGACCCGGGCCGTTGTCCGAGACCGTGATGAGGGCGAAGCCATCCTCCGTCATCGCTGTCGAAATCCTGATCGTTGCCGACGTCCCCGAGGCAACCTGGCCCTGAAGCGCATCGACCGCGTTTCGCAGAAGATTCGACAACACCTGCCCAATGCCTGTTCGATCGACGAGCACGGTCGTTTCACACTTCTCGCCGATATCGAACTTGATTCCTGCACGGCCCGTCCCGTCCGAAAAAATGCGCACGGCCTCGGCGATGAGCTCACCGATCGGGACGGCGACGAGCCGTGGCGGCCGATTATGCGCGTATTCGAGAAGCGACTCGACGATTCGGCGGCATCGCTTGGTTTCATCGATGATCGCGACGATATCGTCGGTTTCGACCGATTTTCCGGATTTGACGGCGTCGAGGGCGAGACCCGCGCTGGCCAGGATCGTCCCGAGCGGATTGTTGATCTCGTGTGCCAGCCCGGCGGAAAATCGGCCCAGCATCGCCATTTTTTCCTTGCCCATCAGCTCTTGCTGGACGGCGATCAGCCGATCACGTGCCGCGGAAAGCTCTCGCACCATGTGGTTGAAACTGCGGGCCACCGTTCCGATCTCATCAGCTTCGTCGGGAACTTCCGTCACGGGAATTTCCTGCCAATGCCCTGCGCCGACACGGTCGATCGCCTGTTTCAGCCTTTCGAGCGGTGCGAACAGGCGGCGGGCGAGAAAGTAGCCGAGGACGAGGAGGGCAAGGATCTCCAGAATGGCGAGGCGGAGCATCAGGTCGTCGACACCCGTCCTGGTCAGGGTTGCCGAGTCGGCTTCGTAGCCGATCAGAAGTGTCTGGCCGGTTTCCGGAAATGCGGTGGCTCTCAAACGGTACAACTTGCCGTGCATCAGACGCTGGAACGTCGCTTCCCGTGATGCATACTCGGTGCGGAGTTCCTCCGGCCAGTCCGGCGCATTGCCGCTGATGAGGCCGCGCGAATCCCAGAGTGCCATCAGAGGCTTCGTGAGCACTGCCGGTCTGCGGGCGATGATCAGTGTGGTTCCCGATGCGGGCAGGGCAACGTCGTGGAGGATGAAGCCGAAACTCGAGAGAGGCCCGGAAAGAGCGATGCGCTGCGGCAGCATTGTGCCTGAAACGAGGGGCGCCGGTCGAAGAAGAGGAAAGAGCAGGCTTTTCCCGTCTCGCCGGACATCCAGCCAGTCGAGTTGAAGATGACGTTTGAGGAGCTCGACCGTCTTGAGAAGCGCTTCCTGCGTGGTATGGCCGAGTTCCAAACCGGCAAGCACCGGTGTGATCTCGCTTGCGACGCTTGCCAACGCATCTTTTTCGCGGCCCCACTCGAGGATGACGGAGTCGCGAAGAGAGGTGAGTTTACCCAGGTCGGCCTCCTCGAGCTGCAATCCGAGGGTGCGTGCGCCCCAGGAAATGATCAACCCGGTCAGGGCCACGATCATCAGGGCAAATCCGACACCGATCTTGAACCGTATGCTCACACGGACTCCCGGTGCACATCCCAGCCACGGAGGTGCAAACCTCTTTGTAGGGCACACCGTCCCATATCCGATGTGGGGGCGGGTTTGAAACCCGCCCTGGCGGCGCAGTCCCGATGGCCGGATGCGCATCTGGAAAAAATGGAATTCATAAAATATTCTTCTCTATATACATTTCCGTCATTGTCCGAAACCACACTCGCTCTCGAGTCGGCATTACTATCATCGCACAAAATTTCGTCACCGTCACATAACAACGACCCGCCGGCTTGCGCGCGGCGGGTCGTTTTCTATCGTTGCGATCAGTAATTGATCAGCTGGGCGAACGAGTCGGGCTCGAGGCTTGCACCTCCGACGAGAGCTCCGTCGATGCCTGGCTGGCTCATGTAGGTCTTCATGTTGTCCGGCTTGACCGAGCCGCCATACAGGATGCGGGTCTTGTCGGCTGCAGAACTGCCATACCGACTATGGAGGAATTCGCGAATCAGTGCGATCGCGTCATGTGCGTCTTTCGTCGAGGCGTTCTTGCCCGTGCCGATGGCCCAGACCGGCTCGTAGGCCACGACCATGGTGCCGATCGCGTTCTCGGGAACATCCTTCAGATTGCGGTCCATCTGGTTCAGGATGACCTGCTCGGTCAGGTTCTTCTCGCGCTCGTCGAGTTTCTCTCCGACGCAGAGAATCGGGATCAGCCCGTTCTTGACGGCGGCCAACACCTTGCGGTTGATCAGCTCATCCGTCTCGCCGAATACCCAGCGGCGCTCGGAATGGCCCAGAATCACGAACTCGCAGTGAAGGTCCTTCAGCATCGCGGCCGAAACCTCGCCCGTGAATGCTCCCTTCTCTTCGAAATACATGTTCTGTGCCCCGAGCAGGATCTTGGTTTCCTTGCGGGCCTGGTCGACCGGGTAGATCAGCGGGAACGGCGGGCAGATCAGCACGTCGCGCTCGCGGACATTCGCGATCTTCGGCTGCAGGGCGGCGACGAAGCTCTTGGCCTCGCCGGTCACCTTGTGCATCTTCCAGTTGGCGGCGATCAGGGGACGACGTGACGTAGGCATCTCAGGCTCCTCCGACCATGTTCTTGATATCGCGCGAGAAGATCTCGATGCCCGGAAGCGTCTTGCCTTCCAGATACTCGAGGCACGCGCCTCCGCCCGTCGAGACATGCGACACCTTCTCGGCGGCGCCCATCTGCTCGATCGCTGCGACCGAATCGCCGCCGCCGACGACCGTCACGGCCTTCAGCGACGCCATCGTCTCGGCGATCGCCCGGGTTCCGGCGTCGAACGGCTTCGTCTCGAACACGCCCATCGGGCCGTTCCAGAGGACCGTCTTCGCTTTCTTCAACTCGGCGTTGAAGGCGGCGACCGTCTTCGGACCGATGTCGAGCCCGAGCTGGTCGGCCGGCATCGCGTTGGCGTCCACCGTCTGCACGGCGACGCCTTCCTTGATCTCGGCGGCGATAACCACGTCGATCGGAAGCAGGATGGTTTTGCCAAGCTTCTTCGCGGTTTCGAGGATCTTGAGGGCGACGTCGAGCTTGTCGGCCTCGCACAGCGATTTGCCGATTTGCTTTCCCTGCGCCTTCAGGAAGGTGAACGCCATGCCGCCACCGATCAGCAGCGAGTCGACCTTGGTCAGCAGGTTCTCGATGACGAGAATCTTGTCGCTGACCTTGGCCCCGCCCATGATCGCGACCATCGGCCGCTCGGGCGACTGGGTGACCTTGTTGAGGTAGGTGATTTCCTTCTCCATCAGAAATCCGGCAAACGCCGGCAGGATGTCGGCGACCCCGGCTGTCGAAGCGTGCGCACGGTGCGCCGTTCCGAACGCGTCGCTGACGTAGATCTCACCGAGACTTGCAAGAGCCTTGCTGAACGCGGGGTCGTTCTTCTCCTCCTCCGCGTGGAAGCGGAGGTTCTCGAGCATCAGGACTTCCCCGTCCTTCAGTGCGCGCGCGATTTTGGCCGCTTCATCGCCGATGCAGTCGTTCGCAAAGGCGACCGGCTTGCCGAGAAGCTCGCTCAGATGCTTGACAAGCGGTTTGAGCGAGTATTTCGGATCCGGTCCGCCCTTGGGGCGGCCGAGGTGGCTCATGATCACGAGCCGGCCACCCTGGTCGATGATGTGCTTCAACGTGGGAACGGCGGCCCGCATGCGGGTGTCGTCGGTGATGTTCAGGGACTTGTCGAGCGGAACGTTGAAGTCGACGCGCACGAGAACGCGCTTGCCCTTGAACTGGATGTCGCGGATCGTTCTAAACATGGAGCGGAGTTCCTCCTCTCGGTAATTCAATACGCCAGAATATTATTTGTCGTGCTTCATCATATACTGGAGCAGGTCGCACACGCGGTTGCTGTAACCCCACTCGTTGTCATACCACGACACGACCTTGAAGAACCGCTTCTCGCCCTTCAGGTTGTTCTGCAGGGTGGCCAGCGAGTCGTAGATCGAGGAGCGCTGATCGTGGATGAAGTCGGTCGAGACCAGCTCTTCGTTCGTCACGCCGAGAATGCCCTTCAGATAACTCTCGGAAGCCTTCTTCATCAGCCCGTCGATCTCCTCGATCGAGGTGTCGCGGGTGGCGCGGAAGGTCAGGTCGACGACCGAAACGGTCGGGGTAGGGACGCGGAACGACATGCCGGTCAGCTTGCCCTTCGTGGCGGGAAGCACTTCGCCGACGGCCTTGGCGGCGCCGGTGGTGGACGGAATGATGTTGACCGCGGCCGCGCGGCCGCCGCGCCAGTCTTTCTTCGACGGGCCGTCGACGGTCTTCTGGGTGGCGGTGTAGGAGTGGATCGTGGTCATCAGGCCGGTCTCGATGCCGATGCCTTCCTTCAGGAGCACGTGGACGAGCGGGGCCAGGCAGTTCGTCGTGCAGCTGGCGTTGCTGATGATGTTGTGCTTCGCCGCATCGTATTCCTGCTCGTTGACGCCCATGACGATCGTCTTGACATCACCCTTGCCGGGGGCCGAGATGATGACCTTCTTCGCGCCCGCGTCGAGATGGCCCTTCGCCTTCTCGGACTCGGTGAACAGGCCGGTCGACTCGATGACATACTCGACGCCCAGGGCCTTCCACGGCAGATCTGCCGGGGTCTTGGTGGCTGCGACGCAGCGGACCTTGTGGCCGTTCACGACGAGAACGTCATTCTCGGTCTTGGAGGGGTCGCTCTTCTCGGTGGTGACAGTGTGCTTGAACTTGCCCTGCACCGAGTCATATTTCATCTGATATGCAAAATAATCCGCGTCAGTCGAAACATCAACGACCGCGACGACGTCGAGCGTCTTGCCGAGCAGCCCCTGATCACAAATCGCCTGGAACACCATGCGACCGATGCGGCCAAACCCGTTGATACCGATTTTCTTCGCCATTGACGTAAAACCTCCTTGGATTCAGTTTGATTCGTTGGGGAAAAAGAAACCGACAGCCCCCCACAAATCGGAGGGGCTGCCGGTCATTTGACGGTGTTGGCTGAGATGCGCAACTCGTGCGTCTCTCAATCCTTCAGCTGCTCTTTGAGCGATGCGAGCTTGTCGCGGAGCAGGTCGCCGATCGTGTCGGAGAAGCCCTGCGAAGACTGCGCCTGGAACTTGCGGAGTTCACGCTCGTCGCTGTCGAGAACCGCTTCCTTGATCGAGCACTTGAGCCGGCGGTTCTTGCGGTCGATCTCGAGAACCTTGAAGGTGACCTTGTCGCCTTCCTTCACGGCTTCGCTCGGGTGCTGAACGCGGTTCTGCGCGATCTGGGAAACGTGGATGAAGCCGGTGACGCCGTCGCACAGCTCGATCTCGACGCCGTTGTTGTCGATCGACTTCACGATGCCGCTCTGGATCGAGTTGGTCGGGAACCGCTTCTCGATGCCCTTCCAGGGGTCATCCGACAGGCGGCGCATCGAGAGGCCGATCTTCTGCTTGGTCTTGTCGACTTCGTAGACGCTGACGGTGACCTGGTCGCCGACCTTGAGGAGCTGCGACGGATCCTTCACGTCGTTGAGCCACGAGAACTCGGAAATGTGCAGCAGGCCTTCGAGGCCGTTCTCGAGCTGGACGAACGCACCGTAGGTGACGAGGTTCTTCACGACGCCGGTGACGACATCGCCGACGTTGTAGGTGTTCTCGACGGCATCCCACGGGTCGGTCATGGTCTGCTTGAGACCGAGCGACAGGCGGCGGGCCCGCACGTCGATGTTGAGGATCTTGACCTGGATCTCCTGACCCTTCTCGAGCACTTCCTTCGGATGGTTGATCTTCTTGACCCAATCCATGTCGGAGATGTGCAGCAGGCCTTCGATGCCGTCGGCGATCTCGACGAACGCGCCGAAGTCGGTCAGGTTGTTCACCTTGCCGGGCACGGTGTCGCCGATCTTGAAGCGGCTCTCGATGCCGTCCCACGGATGGGACTGGGTGTCTTTATACGACAGGGAAATGCGCTTCTTGGTCTTGTCGATTTCCTTCACGACGACCGCGATCGAGTCGCCGGACTTCACGATGTCGCTGGGATGCCGCACGTTGCGCGCCCACGACAGGTCGGAAATATGCACCAGGCCTTCGACGCCCTCTTCCAGTTCGACGAACGCGCCGAAATCCATCAGGTTCTTGACCTTGCCCTGATACCGGCGGCCGGGCTCGTAGCGCTGGTCGACGGTGACCCACGGGTCGTCCTTCTTCTGCTTGAGGCCGAGGCCGATCTTGCCCTTCTCGTTGTCGATCTTGAGGATCTTCGACTCGATCTCTTCACCGACCTGCACGACTTCCTTCGGGTCCGTGATGACGGACCAGCTCAGGTCGTTGCGGTGGATGAGACCCTCGACGCCGTCGCCGAGGTCGATGAACGCGCCGTACTCGACGATGCGGGAAACGGTCCCCTTGATCATGTCGCCGACCTGATACTTCGAGAACAGCTCTTCGCGGCGCTTGTTGCGCGAACTCTCGACGACGGCGCGCTCGGACACGACGACGTTCTTCCGGCGGCGGTCGAACTCGGTCACGGTCATCGGGAACGACTGGCCCATGAACTCCTTGGTGTTCTTGCCGTGCGAAAGCTGGCTCTGGGGCAGGAAAGCGCGCACGCCGCCGATGTCGACGTTGTAGCCGCCCTTGATGCGCTCCTTGAGCAGACCCTCGATCGGGGTCTTGTTGTTGAACGCGGTCTGGATGTCTTCCCAGGCGTCCGCTTCACGGGCGCGGCGGTGGCTGAGGGTCAGCTGGCCGTTGCCGTCGTCGACGCGCTTCACATACACGCGGATCTTTTCGCCGACCTTCAGGTCCTTCGTGCTGCCTTCGAACTCCTCGGAGGAAATGACGCCGTCGCTCTTGTAGCCGAGATCGACGTAGACGCCGGTCGGGGTGATCTCGATGATCGTTCCCGTCACGATGGCGCCGTTGCGGATTGTTTTGAACTCACCGCTCATCTCCCGTTCGAGTTCTTCCATGGTCATGTTGGAATCGTCCATGGGGGCTTCCTGCTTGGGTGTAGCGGTAGAATTCTTGTCTGACATACGTTCCTCCGTCTGGATAAGGGCATCCTTGACTGTTGCGATTGAAATGATCCGGTCCACCACCTGTTCGATGGTAAGGTCGGTTGTATCCACGAGAACTGCACCGTCCGCCTGTTTCAGCGGGGCGACCTCACGATTGGAATCGATATCGTCGCGCTTCGCGATCTCTTCCATGAGGCTTTCGAGACTGCCGGCAAACCCCTTCGCCTGAAGCTCTTCGAGGCGTCTGCGGGCCCGCTCCCGGATGGAAGCGGTGAGGAATATCTTGGTAGCGGCTTCGGGAAACACGACCGTCCCGATATCCCGGCCGTCCACGACCCAGTGGCCCTGCGCACCGATCTCACGCTGCATCTTCGTCATGCACTCGCGGACCTTCGCGTCTTTTGCCACATGGGAAACGTTCCGCGAAACCTCAGGATCGCGAATCGCTTCGGTGACGTCGTGATTATCGAGAAAGACCGCCGGAAGGGCCGAACCCTTCCGCTCGACAAACCGGATGCTCGACGAATGAGCGCAGGTAAACAGGCGCTGCTGATCGGCGAAATCGATCTTGTTGCTCAAGGCCTTGAATGTGATGGCGCGATACATCGCGCCCGTGTCCAGGTAGGACCATCCAAGCTTTTCGGCAACCCTCTTGGCGACGGTGCTTTTTCCTGCACCGGCCGGCCCATCGATCGCGATGACGCTCGCTGCGCGGGCATCACTTCTGCGATCTGACATCACGACGACTCCTCGAAAATACGCCTTCGAAAGGGAAAGACGTAGACTTAGTGGCAGCCAATGTACACCATTTTCTGCCGTAATGCAAGAGAAAAATATCAGCCGGAAACACGCATCATCTGCGGCTTGCAGCCGGCCCCGGCCGGGTCAGCGCGCGAGGCTTCTCAACAGCCGTTCGAACCCGGGAAACGAAATGTCGATATGCTCGGTGCCGCGAAGCCGCGTGACGCCGTCGGCAAGCAGTCCGGCAACCGCCAGGCTCATCGCCAGCCGATGGTCGCCGTGCGATTCGCTGACGGCCGGTGCCCGCAAGGGGGCTCCGCCGGTGATCCGGAACCCGTCATCCAGCTCCGTGGCATCGACGCCGAATGCCCGCAGTTCCCGGATCATGCACTGGATCCGGTCGCACTCCTTGCGCCGGAGTTCGATCGCGCCACGGACCTCTGAAACGCCCTCGGCGACAGACATGGCAACGGCGAGAACCGGAAGCTCGTCGATCAATCCCGGAACCTCGTCTGGCCCGATCGAAATGCCGTGAAGCCCCGATCCTCCGACGGCGACGTCGCCGCGCGGCTCCCAGTCGTCGTTTGGAGAGGGAGAAATGCCGACGTTGCCGCCCATGCGACGCAGGATCTCGAGATACGCCGTGCGGCCCGGATTCAGCGAGAGATCGCGGAACGTGACGAGGCTTCCGGGCAGGGATGCCGCTGCGATCGCGATGAATGCGGCGCTGCTGGGGTCGCCTGGAACGGTTACGTCGAACGCGTGCGGTATAATACCGCCTGTTATAGTATGTTCGCACCCCTCGGTCCGCACCGGCACATCCATCAGTCGGAGCAGGCGCTCCGTATGATCACGTGTGGGGAACGGCTCGCGCACCGTCGTCTCGCCGTCGGCAGACAAGCCGGCGAGCAGGATCGCCGACTTGACCTGCGCCGAGGCGACCTCCATCGTCCAGTCGATCGGATCGAGCAGTTCCCGCCCGCGGATCGACAACGGCAGGCGGGAGCCGTCGTCGCGGCCGTCGATCGTCGCTCCCATCTCGCGCAGTGGTTCGACGATGCGCCGCATCGGACGGTTCCGGAGGGAGTCGTCGCCGGTCAGGACGGCGAAGACGGGGGCGCCCGCCAGGGCGCCGGCGAGAAGACGCACGGTGGTTCCTGAATTGAGGCAGGTGAGGAGGCGCGACGGCTCGCGAAATCTTGCTGCGCCGCCTGGGCCGTGGATCGTCGCTTCGGATTCGCCGTAATAATCGATCTCGACGCCGAGAGACCGTAGGGCGCCGACCGTCGCCGCGATGTCCCAGCCGCGGCCGAGATGCCTGACGCGGCAGGGGCCGTCCGCGAGCGCGCCGAGAAGGAGCGTTCGGTGCGAGATGGACTTGTCGCCCGGCAGTTTCACCTCGCCGGCGAGCTTCGAAGCACGCTGGATCTCGAACAGTTGCGTCACGATACCTCTCCCCGGCCCGCCGGAATGGAATGCGTCAGGAGGGCTTGCCGACCATGATCGCGAGGATCTGCTCGTCGGTTTCGAGCATCCCCGGCGCGGCGATGCGCCCGATGTTCTTGAGGCTCTCCTCGATCGTATTGCCGATGACGCCGTTGCTGAGGGGCAGCCGCAGACCCTCCATCGCCATGAAGGCCCCCTGGAACGCGGCGTCGACGGCGCAAACGAGCTTCACCGCGCAGCCGACCTTGGCGCCGTCGCATATAATGCCTGTTATACTCGCCACCATATTGTTGACCGCCGCCCCGATCGTGTCGAGCCCGCCGCCCAACAGGTGGGCGGCGCCCGCCGTCAGCCCGCTTCCGGCGCAGACGACGCAGCCGCACATGGCCGAGAGGGTGCCGGTGTGAAACTTCAGGATCGAGGTGACCGCGTGGGCGAGGGCCAGCGCTTCGGTGAGCTGGTCCTGCGTGCTGCGGAGCTGCTCGGCCAGGATCGAGAGCGGGAGCGTCACGGTGAGGCCCTGGTTCCCCGAACCGGCCGATGTCATGACGGGCAGGCTGCAGCCGGACATGCGTGCATCGACCGCGGCGGAGGTGAGAAGTTTCGCCCGATTGATCAGGTCGTTCCCCATCCAGCCGTTCTCGAGAAGCTTCCGATACGCCAGGCCGATGTTGAGGCTTCCTTCGCCCTGCAGCCCGGCTTCGGCGACCTTCCGGTTCATCGCGATGCCTTCGATCAGAAAGTCGCGGGTGTCACGGCCGAGAAGCGGAAGTGCATTGTATAGCTCCACGAATGGCATCTCGGCGATGGCGCGTCGGCGCTCGATGACTTCGCTCGAGGCCGAACCCGGTTTCGGCTCGGATGTGTGGACGACGCGGCCGTTCTTTTCCAGGAGGATCAGGTTCTCGTGACTGTCGGCGATGATCGCGCGGCCCGTACCCCGGTCGCTCTCGGCAGTCGCCTCGATCCGGAGGCCGGCTTGCTTCTGGTCGATGTGAAGCAGAATTGCCCCGTTCTCGACCATGTGGCGGGCTTTGTCCAGCCACGCGGAGTCGATGCTCGACAACAGCCGCAGGTCCGGTGTCGCGTGAGGGGCGTGAATCCCCAGCGCCGCCGCGAGCGGAATGCCGTGCGCGCCGCCTGTGCCGGGAATCCCCACTTCCATTGCATTCTTGAACAGGTTCGTGGAGACGTTCAGCCTGACGTTCCGTACCGTTCCGCCTGCCTGGCGGGCCGCATGGCACGCCGCAAGCGCAATGGTGACGGGTTCAGTACACCCGCAGGCCGCCTTGACATCACACCGCAGAGCCTTCTCAAACCGCTCGACAGACATTTCGCTCCCCCTGCGAGAAGAGTAGTGATGTAACTGTACCACGCCCTCGCTTTCCTCGCAACGGAAAGCCCCGGCGGGAACATGCTGATGTGTGATATCTTCGATGCGATCTTCTGGTGGAGGTGCGGCATGCTCGAACGACGAAAACTGGGAACATCGGGCATCGAAGTGACCAGGCTGGGTTTCGGAACGCTCACCATGAGCCCGATGCAGCGTGGGCTCGACATCGAGGCCGGCGGCGATCTCCTGCTGAAAGCCCTGGAAGCGGGCGTCCGGTTCATCGACACGGCTCAGATGTATGGCTCGTATCCGCAGGTCGCCTCGGCCCTGCGGCGATGGAATGGCGAACGACCG
>JAGOCE010000434.1 GCA_017998915.1 Candidatus Ozemibacteraceae bacterium | reverse complement strand
TGCTCGGCATCGAGGGAACGGGGCCGGCCATTGCCGACCGACGCCTGGATCAGCCGCTCAGCTGATGCTGAAATTGTTCCAGAAACCTGGCCACGTGCAATCCATCCGCCAGGCCGTGGTGCACCTGGATGGAAACGGGCAGCATCAGCTTCTCGCCGTTCATCTCCGCTTTCCCGAACGTGATTCTCGGGATGGAATCCTGCGAACGAAGCGACTTTGAATAGGTGAGTCCCGTGAACGACTGCCAGGGGATGCTCGAGTAATAGATCTGGTCGACCCGCTCGTTCTGGTCGATGCACATGCCCGACCGCGCCCGGGTTTGCTCGATGCTCCCGGCCGCTTCGCGCGCGAACGTGGCGAAATCATCGAAAAACTCGATGAAGCAGCACCCGAACGTCTCGTCGGGCCGAAGCACCGTCGCCGACCCGTGTATCCGGTCGAAACAGGCGACACGGCCGTCGAGAATCCGTAGTCTCAGCTCCTCGACCCGGTTCGCCGCGATGAGCGACTTGTGGAGATAACGTAAAAAGAAGGATTCCCCCGCTCGTTTCGCGGCCCCGAAGGTTGCGGTGCAGTCGAGTGCCGTCGTCAACCCCCAATACGGGTCGTCCAGACTGCAAAAATGTTTGAAATGCTCTTTCCGCTTCCAAGCATCAATGTCGATGAACTTCATCTGCAAGCCCCCGTCGAATCATACGTCTGATGAAAGAAATATTGCAATATACAACATGCCGATTCATGCCCCCCATGGGCCGAGGTTGTGTTCCCGTTCGTGCCGATCCTGTCGAAGCGCGAGAGGCTTTCAGCCCCTCCGGCAGGCCCAGAACAAACGGATGGTTTCAATGGAAGTGAATCAATGAAGGTGTGTTTTAGGATACAATGGCATCGGGAAGACACAGTACATGATACTGCTGAAAGACCTTACGATCGACGCGCTTCACGCGCACCTTGCTCCGGCCGGGGTTTCCCTTGCCTTGGCGAAAAAGCTCCAGGCTGCGGCCATCCGGGAGGACACGTGGCTTCCCGAGGGGCCCGGGCTTTCCCCTCGAGTGCTGGCCCGCGTCAGGACCGTCGCGGCGATTCCCCGGCTGACGCTGCTGGAAAAAGTCGTCTCGCCCGTCGACGGCTTCGCACGCTATGTGTTTCGCGGTGAAGGGCCGGACCCGTTCGAAGCCGTCCGCATCCCCCTCGCGAGCCAGTCGGGCGAGACGTTCTACGCCGTCTGCGTCAGCTCCCAGGTTGGCTGTGCGATGGGGTGCGCCTTCTGCTGCACCGGTCGCATGGGCTTCCGGCGCGACCTGTCGACCTGGGAAATCATCGACCAGATTATACGCATCAAAATAGATTCTCCCCATCCCCTTCGAAGCGTCGTGTTCATGGGAATGGGCGAACCGATGCTCAACTATGACGCAGTCATGCGCGCCGTTTCCATTCTCGCCGAACCCTGCGGAATGGCGATGTCGCCCAAGTCGATCACCATTTCCACTTCCGGGGTCGTCCCTGGAATTCAGCGTCTCATCACCGAGAAAAGGCCGCCCAAGCTCATCGTCTCTCTTTCCTGCGCCGATCCGAAACGCCGGCAGGAGCTGATGCCCGTCGAGAAAATCTGGAATACCGGCGAATTGATGCAGGCCATTCGGGCGTATCACGAAGCGACGAAAAGGCAGGTGACGCTCGCCTGGACCATGATTTCCGGCGTCAATACCAGCCCCCTCGATGCGAGGCAGCTCGCCGAACTTACGCGCGGCCTTCCTTTCCGGCTCGAGCTGATCGACGTGAACGATCCGACCGGCCGCCTCAAGCCTCCGACCCAGGCCGAACTGGACATCTTCCGCGACGCTCTGAGCGCCGAGCACGTGAAGCCCGTGACACGCCGCTCCAGCGGAGGAATCGACATCCGCGCCGCCTGCGGCATGCTCGCCAATTCACAGAACCCAGCGCCGCATTCTTGCCCGGGAAAAATCAAGAGTGGTATCCTGCGTTCGTTCGAGCAATTCACGGACTTCATCGACGGGTAAGGAGTCGACAATGGCGCTTCCAAAGATTGGGTACGACATCGGCAAAGAAAGTGTGCGCAACAACTGTTTCTGTTTCCTCCAGGAACACGTCGAGAAGCATCCCGACAGGGTTTGCATGAAGTGGGTCAACACGAAGAACAAGATCTGGTTCGACTACAACCCGTTCGCGCGGACGCTGACGCACGACGCATTCACCTACAAGAACATCTACGATATGGTGGTCCATGTGGCCGCCGGATACAAAAAACTCGGGGTCGAAAAGGGCGACTGCGCTCTGGTCTATGTGCCCATGATTCCGTGGCTCTATGCCGGTATGTTTGCCTTCCAGATGCTGGGTGTCAGGTGCATTTTCCTGGATTCTTTCGCGCGGGCCGATCAGCTCGGCTATGTTGCCGACCTTTGCAAGCCCAAGGTCTGGCTGTCTGGCGAACGGGGATTCTCCATGGGAAATGGGCAGCCGGCGCTCGAGGCGATTCCGGTGAAGATCAATATGGGGCCGTGTACAAAAACGTGGACAGCCCGCTTCGAAGATCTTCTTCAAACCTCCGAGGCAGCCGAGCCGGTTCCCGTCGAGCAGGAGCACACGGCGCTCATCACGTTCACCACCGGTTCGTCCGGAACGCCCAAGGGGGCCGACCGGTCGCACCGGTTCCTCGCCGCGCAACATTACGCCATCGACGCTTGCCTGCCATACGAAACGAGTGACCTGGATCTCCCGGTCTTCCCGATCTTCTCGCTGAACAATCTCGCGGCGGGCGTGACCACCGTTCTGCCAGCCATCAACGTGGCGGAACCGGCTGACAATGATGCGTATGTGCTTTTCACGCAGATCACGGGGGAGAACATCACCACCCTCACGCTGAATCCCTCGCTGCTCAACGGGTTGAACAAATACTGCCTCGAGAAGGGGAAGACCCTTCCCGGGCTGCGTCGTGTCGCCGCCGGCGGTGCTGCCGTGTCGCGCGACGTCGTTGCGGAATTCACGAAGATTGCGCCGAACGCGGAGCTCGTCGTCATGTACGGCTCCACCGAGGCCGAGCCGATGGCCCACATCACGGGCAAGGAAATGCTTGCCCAGCGCAGCGTCACGGAAGACGATCCCGAACTTGTCGACGCCGGCGTCAACGTGGGCCATTTCGCCCACGGCCTGCAGTACAAGTTCATCAAGATCGTGCGCGGCCCCATCGAAGTCGCTTCCGACAAGCAGTGGGCCGATCTCGAGGTTCCCCCGGGAAGCGTCGGCGAACTGCTGGTCGCAGGCGAACATGTCTGCCGCGCGTATTACAACAACCCAGAAGCCTTCAAGACATCGAAGATTCGCGATCACAACGACGTCGTGTGGCACAGAACGGGCGATCTCGGACGCCTCGACCAGAAGGGAAACATCTGGATCGTCGGCCGCATTCACAACGTCATCGAGCGCGCCGGAAGCTATCTCTTCCCCGTG
>JAGOCE010000435.1 GCA_017998915.1 Candidatus Ozemibacteraceae bacterium | reverse complement strand
GGCTCGGCGTATGGCCAGGTCCGCGGGCCTGTGCAGTTCACCTTCGCGCAGTCCTACCACCCGATCACGCCCCTGGAGATAACGGTGACTCGTTGCGCCGTCACGAAAGAGGAAGACCGGGCGAAGGAACGGACGATGGGCAACAAACATATCGTGCCGTATGCATTGTATTGCGCCAAAGGCTATATTTCACCCGCGTTCGCCGAGAAGTATGGGTTTACGCAGGCGGATGCCGACCTCCTGTTCCAGGCGTTGCTGCAGATGTTCGAGCACGACCGGTCGGCCGCCCGCGGAGAGATGATCGTGCGGGGCCTGTTCGATTTCGAGCACGTCGGCACGCAGCATCCGAA
Source organism: Candidatus Ozemibacteraceae bacterium (assembly GCA_017998915.1). Taxonomy (GTDB): domain Bacteria; phylum Muiribacteriota; class Ozemobacteria; order Ozemobacterales; family Ozemobacteraceae; genus MWAR01. The sequence continues at coordinate 3,115 of JAGOCE010000435.1, read as the reverse complement.
CAATGCCGCGCAGAACATGCGCGAGGCACGGCTGGGCTGTGCGCATGCCCACAAGCTGTTCGAGGGCGTGAAGGTGTCGTTGAAGGATGGCAGGAGTTTCCCTGAGTCCTTCGCGGATTACGCTATCGAGAACACCTGGTCTGGTCAGAATCTGCCGAAGGGTGTTAGACTTCACCTGAGACATAGCGGAGAGACCGTGACGGCCGCGAATTGATCGGGCATGCCGAAGATTCTCGTCGTCGGCAGGTTCGTGTTTCTGCTCTTCGCCTCGGATGTGGCGGAGGCCCGCCGCCACATCCATGTCGAGGTGAAGAAAGGGCGTCGCCGTCATGTCGCGAAGTTCTGGCTCGAGCCCGTGCTCGAGCTTGTCGAGGCCGGCGACCTGAATGACCGGGAGGTACGCGAGGTCGTCTCGTTGATCCGGCTGCACGAGGCCCTGCTCTCGTCGCAGTTGGACCGGTTTTATGCGGGCAAGCCCGTGAAAGTGAAACGGCTATGAAAGAAGACGGCTTTCTGCATGTGAAGCCTTGCATCAAGAAGATCGATTTCAAGGCGAGGGGCGCTTTTTCGATCCATCTCGCCGACGGCAGGATCATGACGGTCCCGCTGTCGGCGTTCCCCTCGATCCGGAAATTGACGCCCGAGCAGAGAAGTCACTGGTATATTCTTGACGATATGGGATTTTCGTTCGACGAGTGCGATGAGGTGTTCCATCTCGAACAGGTGTTCGGGAACGTCGCCGATTACCGGTACAGCTTCATTGCCCCCAAAAAAGTACGGTGCGTCGCGGAAGATCCGCCGGCGATATCGAAACGGATACCCGGAAAGTGAATGTCTGACGAACTCGAATCGATCCTGATTTCTTCTCTCAACCAATTCCGTTTCTGTCGACGGCGATTTGCCCTGATGATGATCGAGGGAATCTGGGAGGAAAACGAGCACACCATCATCGGCGCATTGCTCCACGAGCAGGCCCACGACCCCGGTTACGAGACCGAGGACGGTGTGAAGATCATTCGGGCATTGCCGCTGTTCTCGAAGAAATTCGGGTTGTCCGGGAAAGCCGACGTGGTCGAATTACGGAACGGGCTTCCATATCCTATCGAATATAAAAAAGGACGCCGGAAAGCCTGGGAGAATGACGACGTCCAGCTCTGCGCCCAGGCGCTGTGTCTCGAGGAGATGTTCACCGTTTCGATATCGGAGGGGGCGATCTATCACGCGTCGAGCAAGAAAAGAAGGATCGTGCTGCTGACTGACGAGCTCCGTTCCCAGACGATGAGCTGTATCGAGGAAGCGAGGGCGCTTCTCGATTCAGGAATCGTCCCTGCAGCGGAACGGATGCCGAAATGCGATGAGTGCTCGCTTCTGGAGCACTGCCTGCCGGGATTGACGACGCGAACCGGCAGCCAGGGTTCGTTTCAGACGCAGATGCGGCGGCTCTGGGAGGAGTGACAGGGAGCGATCGATGGAAGTGAAACAGAATACGCTGTATGTGACGACACAGAACTGCCGTATCGCGCGGGATCACCTGACTCTGAAGATCGAAGTGGAGAAGGTCGTCCGGCTCGCAGTGCCGATTCATCATGTCGAGTCCGTCTGCATTTTCGGGCAGACAGCGGTGACGCCGCAGGCGGCTCAGTTATGCTGGGAACATGGGGTCGCCGTCAATTTCTTTTCCGAGAACGGGTATTTTGTCGGACGCTGGGAAGGCGTGCCGAACACGAGCGTTCTGCTGCGTCGGGCTCAGTTCCGACAGGCGGATGATCCCGGGCGGGCCGTCGGAATTGCGCGTCAGATGATCGCCGGCAAGATTCAGAACTCCCGCCAGAGCATCATGAGAACCGCACGGGAGGCGGACACGGCGGAGATTTCCCAGCCTCTGCAGGCCGCTTCCCAGGAGCTGGCCAAGCTGCTTCCTCTGGTCAAGGAGGCCGAAACGGTGGACCAGGTACGCGGTCTGGAGGGGATGGGCGCAAATATATACTTTTCGATATTTACGTCGCATTTTCGACAGCAGGGCGAGGATTTTCGATTCACCACACGGACCAGGCGGCCGCCCCTCGATCGGATCAACTGCCTGCTTTCGTTTCTGTATGCCCTCGTTCGGCACGATTGCATTGCCGGATTGACGGCGGTCGGGCTCGACCCCTTCGTCGGGTTTCTGCATGCAGAGCGACCGAACAGACCGGCTTTGGCTCTCGATCTGATGGAGGAGTTCCGGCCCTGGCTTGCGGATCGGCTTGCGATCACCCTCATCAACCGGAAGCAGATTTCCGCGAATGATTTTGCCGAGCGAGAAGGGGGCGCCGTCGAGATGACCGATGCCGGCCGCAAGGCGGTCGTCAAGTTTTATCAGGAGCGCAAGCAGGATCGGGTGACGCACCCTGTTCTGGAGCAGGAGTATCCGATCGGGCATCTGATGCTGGTTCAGGCGCGGATATTGGCGCGGCATCTTCGGGGGGATATTCCGGCGTATCTTCCCTGCGTCATGAAGTAGGTCAGGCGTGTACGTGCTCGTTACCTATGATGTTTCGACCGTGACGCCTGCAGGGCGGAAACGCTTGCGCCGTACGGCCCTCGCGTGCAAGGATTATGGGGTGAGGGTGCAGAATTCGGTATTCGAAGTGAAGGTCGAGCCGCGAGACTGGGCGGTTCTCAAAGCCCGACTGACGGATATTATCGATCCGGAGCAGGATTCGATCAGGTTTTATTATCTGGATAGAGACGTCGAAATTGAGTATCTCGGGACAAAAGTCCCCGTGGATTTCGAAGCCCCCCTCGTCATCTGACAATCTGCGCGAACCCCCATTGGGGTACTTTTTCCCGAAAGGTTCGCGGTCGATTGGAAAACCGTTTGAACACGGTGATTCAGCTCCATCGAACAAACCTCTCTTTCGAATTTTGGTATAATTCATCTGAGGTTCGCGGATTGGTTCCCTGCAACAAGCCCTGTATGCCATTCTGCGCGAACCGCCGCCGCCCTTTCCGCATGGGAAGGGCGTGGATTGAAACAGCGAAGCGCCAACAGAGAGAATGGTTCCTTTTTGCCGCCCTTTCCGCATGGGAAGGGCGTGGATTGAAACCCGCAGAGCGTTTTGGATCAGCTCAAATG
>JAGOCE010000433.1 GCA_017998915.1 Candidatus Ozemibacteraceae bacterium | reverse complement strand
ATATGCGATGCCGACGCCCCAGGCGGCCCTGGGAAGAAAAACATCAAATGTAATCTTCATTATAGAATTTCTCCTCGTTGCGAAGGTGTCACTCAGCGCGGTGCCGGCTCAGGGCGAAAATGAAGTAACAGATCGAGGCTGACACCAGGACATACGCCAGACCTTCCTGCCCGGCGAGGTCCATGGCGAGGCCGATCAGGAAAACGCCGATGAACCCCCCCGAGGCGTCCATCAGGACGTAGGTGATGTTGGCCGAAACCTGGTCCTCCATCCGGAACATTTCCCCGACCATCGTCAGGCAGACGGCGTAAATGCCGCCCATCAGGCCGCCCCACAGGTAGAAGAGCAGAAGGGCGACCCGATACTCGTAGATGATCATCGGCGCGTAGGCCGAGCAGAGAAGCGAGAGAAACACGCAGACGCTCACGACCCTGCTCCGATCGATCGTGTCGGACAGCCAGCTGATGGCCCAGCCGAGGGTCATGCTTCCGAACATGAACATGGGAAGGAGAAACGATGCCTGGACGGTCGTCAAGCCGCTTCCAACGCCGAAGAGGGTGAGGAAGGCCGGCAGGCCGAACCAGGTGAATCCGCCGACGAACGCCGCCGCCATGATGACGGACGCGTGCCGGATGATGAACAGGACGCGGGGCTTGTCCAGCGTCGTCAGTCGCGGGACGAGCCGGACCGTTCCGATGACCGGCAGCCAGGAGAGCAGGCAGATCAAGGCGTTGACCTTGAACAGTTCGGGGCGGTCGACGGCGATGACATGCACGACGACCGGCCCGAGGGCCACACCCGCCGAGAGCGAGGCGCTGTAAGCGCCGATCACCAGGCCCTTCGAATGCTCGAGGGGGATCGTGTTCAGCCAGGTTTGCAGCGCGACGAGGAACACGTTCGTCGCGAGCCCATACCAGAACACGAGAATCATCCAGGCCCACCAGGTCCCGCTGGACCCAAGGAGGATCAGAAGACCGGCTCGCACCGGAGGCAGCGCCAGCAGAACGGTGCTCAGGCCGAATCGCGAGATCAGCCGTGAAATCGAGCGGCTGACCGAGACGATCGCGAAGACCTCGACGGAAAGGATCAGGCCGATCAGGGTCTTGCTGAATCCGAGCGACTCGAGCGTCAGCGGAAAGACGATCGAGTTGATCCCGAGCGAGATCTGAACCAGAACCGTGTCGACCATGACGGTCAGGATGGCGAAAACCATCCACCATCCGCTGCCTGTCGCCGTCACTGGGCGGAGCCCTCTTCGACGGCTTTCTTCACGGTCAGGCGGAAGCCGGGTGCCTCGAACTCCCCTTTCCCGGCGGTTCCTACCCGTGCCCCGCAGCGGGCGAGCCAGCGCCGGGCGACGGCTGCCGAGAGTCGCCTCGACGGCACGGGCAGTGCGCCGTTGGGGGCGCCGGCGGTCAGTGCCTCGACGAACAGGGGGAGATTCAGCGTGGCCGCGATTCCCTTGCGGATGAAGGAGAACCCGAGACCGACCTCGTGGACCTCCTCGCTTTCCAGGGACAGGGCAAGGGTGAGCGGCCCTTCGCCCGATGAGGCCAGGTAGCCGGCAACGATCTGGACGATGAGCCCGAGTTCGTCGGGATCGAACAGGAGTTTCTCGGGAAGTGTTTCGTCGATATGGACGTGAGCAGCTCTGGCGAGGTGAGGAATCCTCGTCGTCACATCGGCCAGGACGTGTGAAAACCACGTCCGAAGCTCCACATTTCGCGGATGCTCCATCGGCGTGGCCCTGACGACGGCCAGGTATGCGGCGATCGCGGTGGCGCATCCGTTTCTGTCGGGAGTTTCCCGGCCCGGGTGCATGCCTTCGTCATGGAAGATATCCTCCAGGCCGGCGGCGCATGTTCGGGCGGTTGCAGGCGCCGATGCTTCAGCCGGGGAACATGTGCGCCCGAGAAGCGATAACAGAGATGTCTCCCGCCGGTCAGCATCGTTCGCCAGCGCGACCGCCCACTCGACATCCGCGAGCATTTCCCGGCGACGCTCGGATATCTGGAGGATCTGCCTCCGGAAATACCACACCAGCACGCCGAAAAAGATGCCGAATAGCACGGAGATGATGGAAAGCCGCTTCAGCGCGTGTTGAAGCGGTTGAAGTCGTTCGGCAAGATCGGCGAGGTCGAGATCGAGCCCGATGGTGCCGGCGAAGCGGCGCTGAGAGTCGAAAAACGGAGCATACGCGCTGATGAAGGTTCCCCACCGGTCGGTGTACGGCTCGTCGTCGACGGTGGCAACCTGCTGTTGCAATGCCCGGATCAGGCTTGGACTCGCGTCGGGGTATGGGGACATGATGTCGGGCGGCGGGTCGGGTATGCCATTTCCATCGATATCGAACTGGGGGCTGTCGTCGACGACGAAAAAGACCTTTCCATCGACCATCACGTTGGTATAGGCGTATCGGACATGCGCCGAGGCTGTCCGAAACGCTTCGAGCCTGTCCGCCATGGCCCGGAATTCGGGGCTCGTCCGTTGAGCGGGCGACGTGAAGAGACGGTGGGTATCGCCGTCGATCGAGAGAGCCGCCGCCGATGCCAGCCGGACCAGGCCCTCGCGGATTTCCCGAAGCACGGCTTCCCGGGCCCGGAGGTAGGTGAACCAGGTGCTGGCCCCGAGCGCGACGATCATGGCCAGGGCGCAGATCAGCCCTTCGAACCCCGGTCTTATCCGGGGAAGGGGGACGGCCCGGGTCGAAAGCGAGCGCGTCTCGAAGTGCGCCGGGTCACGGAGTTCCATGCGTCTCTTTCCCGGGCGCGACCGCCGGGTCCGAATCGCGGGCCCGGACCAGGTCGCTGACGAAGGCATCGATCCTGGAGGTCGTGACACTGGGCATGATGACCAGGTGCGCGATGTCGCCGGTGACGGCAAGGTGCCAGCGGTGGGCGATGGTGGCCGGAGGTCGTCGGATGACGACCGTGTTCGACCAGGGATTGGCCCAGGCCGGCCATCCCGCCCCGGTAAGCGTGGCGATCGCATACCGCGTCGTATCCGCGCACCGGCGGGCCCACTCCGAAAAACCGTTCCGGCCCTGGCGGCGGATGGTCTGCCACAGAATCAGCACCGATAGCCCGTTGCGGGAACCGGAGATCGTTCCGTCGAAGGAGCCGATGTAGTCGATGTGCCGGCGAACGCGGTCGACATTCTCCCGGCGGGTCAGGAGGATGCCGCAGGGGATGCCCGAGCCGATGAACTTGTGGCCGGAGATGGCGATGCTGTCTATCGGAAGCGAGAAATCGACACATGGCGCGCCCGGCAGAAACGGAAGAAAGCCCCCGAACAGAGCTGCATCGCAATGAATATAATATCTATTAATATTCTTTCGCCGCAGTGTCTCGACGATCCTGGGAACATCGTCGATGGCGCCTTTCATCGTCGTTCCGATATTCGCGTTGAGGATCACCGCCGGCGGCCGGAGGCGGGAAAGCGTTGCCTCGAGGGCCTCGTAATCGAT
>JAGOCE010000432.1 GCA_017998915.1 Candidatus Ozemibacteraceae bacterium | reverse complement strand
AGTTCCGGGTGATAGACACCGTCCTCCAGAACCCAGACGTCGATGTTCGGAAGGATGTGGTGAACGAGGTGAAGCCCCTGGAGAATCAGGAATTCCCTGGATCGGACATTCACCATGAAGCGCTGAAGCCGGCGCAGATCATGCCGCGAGAACCTCGGTTCGCCGGGTGCCGGCTCTCTGGTGCGCAATTCGTCGATGATGCTTCGCGCATCGCCATAGGGCACGACGATCGGATAGCTTTCTTCGGGAATCACTTTTGCCTTTTTTCCCACCTGGCGAAACCGCAGATTCTCGCGATCTTCCTGAATTCCCGCCTGTCCCTTCCGGAAGACATCCGTTGCGATCATCGAAAACAAACGTGAAAAGTAGTCCCCGAACAGCTCGGGCCTGACAAAGATCTCCTTGGGCCCCATTTCCTGGAGAAATGAAGTAGCCAACCCCGTGGCCGTTTTGTACACCCCGCCGGGAATCGCCTGGTCCTCAGGTCTGAAGATGATGACGCGGCCGTGCACAGGATTCCCGGCGGCATCTTTCAGACGGAACTCCCTGTTGCAGCGGCCGGCTGCCTGCACGATCGAGTCGAGGGGGCCGGCAGCACGCATGACAAGCGGGAAATCGAGGTCGACGCCGGCTTCGATCAACTGGGTCGATACGAGAAGACACGGCCGCCCGGCCCGTAAACGCGCTCTGATGCTGTCCGGGTCGGGATTCCGCGGATCGCCGATGAGACCGAGGCGGTGCTGCGGGCACATCGCTGAAGAGAGGTGAAGAATGCTCCCGTCTTCCGCATCGCCCGTCGCCCGTCGCAGGGCTTCCCATGCAGCCATCGCCTGCTTGCGCGTGTTCACGACGCACAGGGCCTGTCGGGACTCGGCCATGAGGGACGCGACCTGCTCCCAGGTCTGGGTGGTTTCGTGAAAGACCGGTTCGACGCGTTTGAGATCGTCAAACAACGCCGCGGGGTCGGAAACGATCTCTCGCAATTCTCCCTGGCTGAAACCGTTCGTGAGAGAGGTGGAAGCCCTGAAGGCAGGTTGCGTCGCACTCGCGAACACGAACGAGACGCCGTAGTTTTCCGTCAGATCACGGAACGCATCGAGCGTCGGGTTCAGAAGGTGCGCCGGCAACGTCTGGACCTCATCGAAAATGACAATAGAATTGCAGATATTATGCAGTTTTCTGCACCGTGACGCCGAGTGGGCGAACAGCGTCTCGATGAACTGGACGGATGTCGTCACGATGACCGGGGCATCCCAGTTCTCCGCAGATCGGCTCGAACGATCGTCGTCATCGGGTTCGTTGGTGCCGTCTGGCTCACGCGCCGCGGAATGGTGTTCGACGACGATTCCGTTCGACTCGGGGTCGAGAATTTCGCGATAGACGGCGGCGTTCTGTTCGATGATCGTCAGATAGGGAATGACGACGATCACTCGCTGCAGTCCATGCGTTTTGGCATGGGAAAGCGCGAAGGCCATCGCGGAAAGTGTCTTGCCGCCGCCTGTCGGAACCGTCAGCGAATGGAACCCGCGAGGTTCTTCTCCCATCTTGACGCAGCGTTCGAAAACCTCATCACGCGCACGCTTCAACAGAGTGTCATGCGCTGTGCCGGGCGCCCGGCAAGCCCGTTCATCGAATTGCTTTTTTCTCTCAAATACGGCATTCAGAAGCGCACTCGGATCGAGTGTCGGGCAGGTGCGTGCTTTTCCCCGGTAGAAGGCTTCGGTGCTCAAATGATCCGCATCGACGAGAATGGAAAACAACATGCGGATATACATCTCGAGTCGCAGTGGCCGGTCGTTGACGAACGCCGGGTCAGATACGCCTGTTGGCACCTCGAGGCCGTCCGTCTCGAGAAAACGCAGAAGACGCTCAGGGGCTTCATGCTTCTTTGCGCGTTCGACGGCAGCCTGGACTTTATCGAGATCCTGAAGGCCGGCATGGTGGGCGGCAATGGCAAAAGCCGGTCCTGCAAGGGCCTTTTCAAAAGCGATCGCTGCGCCATGAATGGCGTGTTGTGTCTCGGCGCTCCCGGACCTCTCTTTTCGGAGATACTCCTGAAACTGGTCTCGATACTTCCCAAGGTCATGTAGCAGACCTGTCGTATAGGCAATAGTATCGAGAGAAGTATGAATTTCTGAGGCAAAGCTTCGGGCAACTTCGGCCACTCTCGAAAGATGTGTTTTCAATTCCTCCCAAGCCTGTCTGGAAACAGCATCGTCGGTTGAATGGGCGTAAAACCGTTCCAATGGAGATTTTCCTTTTGGTGACTGGATCGGTGAGTCCTGACGAATATTATACTTAAATTTATAGCATTTCAAGCGTGAAAATGCTGCAGGCCCAAACGTGCATTATTTCGAAAAAAATAGAATGTCACAGGACCGAAGACCATGGGCCGGCGTCAGAAAAAGCGGCGGTAGTTTGTCGAGCCGACCAGGGCTTCGATTTGGGCGCTCGTCTTTTTGAAGGGGGGGCCTTTCAGCAGGTCGATAAGTTTTTTGCCGGATTCGAACATGCGCTGTTTCCCGTTGTAGAAGGAGCGGAATTCGTCGCTCAGGCCGCTGCAATCACCGTCGCGGGCAATATGCTCGAAGGTCGCCATGTTCAGGTCGCTGGCTTTGTTCATGCTGCAGTATGCCGACTTGACCCTCGATCCCGCGCTTAACCCCGCGAATAAATGACCCTCGCGCCCCACCAGTTTCCGGGGCGGAACGTCCGCGATGTTCTGGTTGATCTGGTCGAGGTTGGTCGAAATCTCCCCGATCTTGCCGATGATCTCCTGGAGCTTCTCCTGCACCTGCTCCGCGGAAGCGGCGGCGATGGCGCCTGCGCCGACGGCGATATTCTCGATCTCCCGCTCGAGATCTTCCTGCACGCCGGCGATGACGGTGCCCTTGGCGGCCGTCTCCTCGACGAATCTTCCCGTGTCGACCCAGTGTGAATCGAATTGGGAAGATGCGTCGGCGCGCATGGTGATCACCTGATTCTGCGTAAAGCGCTGAGCCTGCGAGTCGAGCATGCCGTCCATCTTCACCCTGGTGACGATCTCGACCAACACTTGGCCGGGCGTGCCCATCGATCTCGTCAGGGAAAACTTTTCCAGGTTCGTGCTGAGCACCATTTCTCGCTGATGATTCTGCGCCGTGCTCCTGCGGACCAGTTTGGGCGGCTCATACGTGTACGATACCGTGGCGATGCCCTCGGGAAGCGTGATGCCGAACTTCGGTCGCTCCTCGTTGAGGCTGGCGAACGTGCCGGCCACCGCTTTCGTCAGATCGTCCTGGAGCGCCTTGTAAATTTTCTCACCCTCGGTCTGTGCCTGGGTGCGGGACATGCCGAGCGCCCGCCGGTAGTTGGCGTCTTTGATCACGTAGTATACCACTGTGGATATACCCATGAATATAACAAGAGCAACCATGATCTCGACCAGCGTCATGCCGGATCTCGCCTTCCTCATTCTCTTCCCTCC
>JAGOCE010000431.1 GCA_017998915.1 Candidatus Ozemibacteraceae bacterium | reverse complement strand
CCGCCTTTGGCGAGGAAATCGTTGAGGGCGATCGGATACTCTGCCTCCGGAACGACGGGCTTGCCGTCGAATGTCACGGATAATTCGTCTGCCGTACGGCTGAAAAGCAATCCGTAAACGCAGAGCTCAGCATCCTTGCGGTCGGTGCCCTTCTCGACGAGAGAAAGCAGATCTTTGCCGGAAATACGCCCGACGAGAATCTGGTGATTGAATGGAAGAACCTGATATATATCTTTAAATACAATATTTCCTGAGGGGAGGTCGGCTCTCAGACCGCCGGCCTGGAAAACGACGATCGGACAGCCTGAGACATCGGATACTGCTTTGCAGAGCTGCTCTCCGAGGTGATACTTCGCGTCCGGTCCCTGCTTCCGGAGAAATTCACGGGGGCTGACGCCGACCGGCCGGGCCGCGATCTCTTCCACCATGCGGCTCCAGGACGCGACGAGGGAATCGATGTCTGGAGATGATGACCACGAGGCTGGATCGAGAAGGACCGAATCGTAGCTGAAGGAGGCGATCCTGCGGATTGTAGGGTCGAAAGACAGAGTCAAGGCACCCATGTGAGAGCTGTAGCCCCGGGTCTGCATGATGAGCGTCTTGCCGGATCGGACGGGCTGGGTAAGCTGGTGGTCGGTATGCCCCCCGATGATCACGTCGAGATCGGGAACCGCCCGGGCGATTTCGAGATCGACGTCATGGCCGCAGTGGCTCAGGAGAACCACGAGGTCGCAGCCGCGTTCACGAAGCTCGGTTGTGACCCGGCGGATGGCCGGGGCCGGGGGCTCGAGAACGAGGCCGGCGATGTATTCGGGATACGTGAGCGTTGGCAATTCGGCCGTCATGACACCGGTGATGCCGACCGTCAGCGAGCCGATGTGGGAAACGAGAGACCGTCGCCAGGGAACGCCGGGACCGGTCAGGTTCGCGCAGACGATCGGAAACCGGGCGGGATCGATGGATTCGTCGAGCGCTTCCCGACCGTAATCGAAATCGTGATTGCCGAGCGTGACGGCGGTATAAGAGAGTGCGTTATACAGGTCGGTCATGGCCTGGCCGCGCGAGAAGTTCGCCTCCATGGTTCCCTGGAAACGATCCCCGGCGTCGAGCTGGAGCCAGCGAATCCCCTGCCTGATCGCCCGGAGTTTATACTGCCGTAGCGCGCCTGCCAGTGCCTGCGGCCCGCCGATCATCGGCGGATTCTCCTTGGTCATCCACAGCGCCGATGTCGGTCGCATCGCGCCGTGCCAGTCGTTCGTGTGCAGAAGGAGGAGCTGCTCAGCGCCGACTGCGAGGGTCGAAAGGGAGAAGAAGAACAGGGCGGCCAGCCGTTTCAGGGAACGAATCATGATGGAGAATCCTTCGGAAATGTGGTCTGGATGTACGCCGACATGATAGCGAGTCATCCCCGCCGATGACAAGACGGCGGCCGAATCTTTCGACCGGCCGCCGTTCGGATGGAATGTGGTGTTACTTCGAGCCCGTTTCGATGGGGAACTCGGGTCGCGCGGCCCATTCGGTCCAGCCGCCGTCATACCAGCCCACGTTCTCGTAGCCGAGAAGGCGGCGGAGAACGAACCAGGTCTGACTCGCCTGGTGGCCCGTGCGGCAATGGACGATGAGAGGGGCGTGTTTGTCGCCGGCAACCCGACGATAGGCTTCCGCGAGATCGGTCAGGGATTTGAAGCTCGTTCCGACCGTTCCTGACGCGAGATCAGAGGAGAACGGCCGGTTGCGCGCGCCTGGAACGTGGCCTGCGCGAGCCTCGTCAGAGGCCTCTCCCGCGTAGAAGTCGGCGGGGCGGACGTCGATGATCGTCGTTCCGGGTGTCCGAATCGCTTCGAGAACCGCCGTGGCTTCCCTCGTGAACGTGTCGGCATCGGCGGATACGGGATACACGACTTCGCCGACGCGGGGAAGCGCGGCGTCGGCGGGACGATGTTCCGATTTCCAGCGCGTCCAGCCGCCGTCCAGGATCGAGTATCGCGTGTGGCCCAGCCGCTCGAGGGCTATCGCCACGAGGGTCGCATCGTGGAGCTTCTCGCCATGAACGATGACGACATGTGTTTCGGGGACGATCCCCATCGCGCCGAACTGGCGGGCCAGCAGATCGGCCGGAAGCAGCATCGACGGAACGCCGCCCCTGACGCCACGGAGGCTTTCCGGGTTGAGCGCGAGCGAGCCCGGGATGTGCGAGGTGTTGTATTCAGGTTGGGGCCGCGTGTCGATGACACGAACACCTGATGAGGAGAGGAGTTGTGCGAGCTGTTCCGTCGAGATGAGCCCCGGCTTCATGTCATCGGTGGAACGTGCGGGGGAAACGACGGTGGGTGAGGGGACTGCTGGCTTCTCGTAGAAGTGGTTGCGCCAGGCCTGGATGCGCTGCCGAACCGATTCGGAAACCGGCTCACTTCGCAGCGATGCGGGTTTCAGACAGGTGCGGATGAAGCCTTCGAGGCCGTCCGTCAGCAGGAACGCGTTCGGTATCCCAGCCCGGGCAACGGCGTCGCGGGCCTGCGCTGCATGCGTCATGCCCAGCGAGCAGATGACGACCGTGCGGGCTGCCGCAAGGGTGTCGAGCCGGCCTGCCAGTTCCGGCAGCGGTATGTTGACCGAGCCGCGCAGGCTGAACCGCTCGAACTCGTCGCGCGAGCGAATATCGACGACGAGAAGACCCGGTTCACCCGCCATCATCCGATCGGCGAGAATATCGGCAGATATATGATCGAGGCCGGTCTCCATGCTTTCGAAGTGTTGCCGAAGATCGGCGGGACTCGCCGCCGCGGGAGCCCGAACACTGCATGCGACGGCCGTCGCCGGAGCCACGCGGGCCCGTGGCGGAAGCCCATACAACACGGCTGCCGCGAACAGGGCCAGAAACGAGAACACCCACAGAGAAGCCGCGCGCCGGTTCATGCCCGGCGTTCCCATTCGCGCCTCGATCAACTCGGAGAACCAGAAGGCGGCGACGCCTGCGGCCGTGAACAGCAGGGCGAACGCTCCCTTCGTGATGCCGAGCGTGTCGAAGATATACACGGTGCCGCTCTGTCCGAGCGTATACAGGGGTTTGACGTGCTCGAACGTCTCGTTGAACAGCACGCTTCCGAGCGTGGCGCCGATGAGGAACAGCAGGGCGTCGAGCCGCCCCGACGCGAGGCCGACCGCGGCGGTGCCCGGGCACCAGCCGCTCATCACGAACCCGATGCCGAAGATCAGGCCCCCGACGATCTGGGCACCGTACACGGTGTCCGGCAAGCTGATGCTGTTTTCGTCGATCATGCCCGCGTGCGTCAGATACCCGAGACCGAGCATCGCCACGAGGACGGCGCTGAACATAACCTTGAGGACGGTCATGTCACGGAAGTAAAAGATGGCCGACAGCCGCCGGGAGCTTCCGAACCCGGCCCGCTCGAGAACGGCGCCGAAGGCGACGCCGATCGCGAGCGAGGCGCCGAACGCCAGCGGCG
>JAGOCE010000430.1 GCA_017998915.1 Candidatus Ozemibacteraceae bacterium | reverse complement strand
CTATTTTCGGGGAGTTACGGCATGAGCGAATCGACCATCACCGACTGGGAAGTTTCGTCCGGGAATTTCGCCTTCACGGCGCCTCCGAGCCGGCGCAGCCTGTATATTCTTTTATGTATTATTCTCATTGCTATTTCTTTTCTCGCCATGGCAGGCACGGGAGCGTTCGCGCAGAACACGCCGGCCGGCGGACCGGCTTCCCCGGCGGCAGACCTGCTTTCGATCCAGAAGGCGGCCGAGGAGATCAGCGGGGACCACCAGAAGGTCAAGGTCGGTTTCTACTTCAACTCGGCGGGAAAGATCGATTTCCAGACATCGAGCCTGCCGCTCGATTTCTATATGTGGATGATGTACCGCGGCGCCGAAGAGCCGAAGTTCGAGTTCATGAACTGCCGCATGACGACGATCGAGAAGCAGGAGGAGCACAAGCCTTACGAGGGAACCGACGTGAACTACATGGTGTTCAAGGTTTCCGGCCTGTTCGACCAGAACATCGATTACCGCAATTACCCGTTCGACTCGTTCACCCTGCGGGTGCTTCTCGAAGACGTCGAGCAGGAATTCGATCTTCGCGAGTATATTCCCGACGAGAAAGACTCTGCCCTCGACCCTTCGTTCCACCTGGTCGGTTGGGATATTCGCAATTTCAGGATCGTAAGCGGGCTGCACGAGTATGCCACCTCGTTCGGTCTGCAGAGCGAGAAGCGTGACAGATACTCGCAGATCGCGGCGGAGATCGACGTTTCGCGCCTCAACCCGATCATCTTCGCAAAGACCACCGCTCCGGCCATCATCTTCCTTCTCATCGCGTCGCTCGGTTCGCTGCTGCCGCTCGAGCAGATTTCCCAGAAGATCAGCCTGGCGGTCGCTGCTTTGTTCAGCTCGGTCGCCTATCACATCAACCTGTCGCAGGGCTTGCCACCGCTCAGCTATCTCACGTTCATCGATCGCATGATGATCGCCAACTACACGATCATCTTCCTCTGCCTGCTGTTCTCGGTCGGGACCCACCTCGCGAACAAAAACGCGTTTACCCGCATCGAAACGATTCTGACGCTTGCATCACGCTTTTTGATCCCCGTTCTCGTCATTGCAGACCTGTATATGCTTCTATCGAACTGCAAGATGATCTGAACGACCTCCAGCTTTGCCATCGTAGCGATCATTTGCCCACCGGCTTGTCGAAGCGCATCCGGAATGCGCCCGGAATGTGCGTTGATGTCGATTTGCGTCACGAACGTCGGAGCGAATACAATATTCACAGATTCGCGACAGGAGGATGAACAAGATGAAAAGGCGTGATTTCCTGAAAATGGCGGCCGGTGCAGCAGCCGCTGTTGCTCTTGGTCCGATCGTTTCCCGTGATTCTTCCCTGTTCGCCGTCGACAACACGGCGCTTCCACCTTCGGTTTGGGTCGAAGGCGGGGAGCCTGAGGCCATGCTGAAGGCCGCGCTGGAGGCTTACGGAGGAATGGGCCGCTTCATCAGTCAGGGTGACATCGTTGTGGTGAAGCCGAACATCGGCTGGGACCGCGTTCCCGAGCTCGCCGGCAACACTAACCCCGACCTTGTGGCCGGCGTCGTCAAAGCCTGCCTCGAAGCCGGCGCGAAGAAGGTGAAGGTGTTCGACCGCACCTGCGCCAGCCCTCTGCGGTGTTACGCCAGCAGCCTCATCGAGGAAAAGGCGGCCGAAGCGGGCGCCGAAGTGTCGCACATCGACGACGCGGGCTTCGTCGAGCACACCCTGCCGAACGGGAAGGTCCTGAAGAAATGGCCGCTATATCGCGAGTTTCTCGAAGCGAACAAGGTCATCAACGTCCCGATCGCCAAGCACCACGGCATGGCGACGGTCACCCTCGGGCTCAAGAACCTGATGGGCATCATGGGCGGCACGCGCGGCGACCTCCACGAGAATTTCCCGCAGAAAATCATAGATATAACGATGCATATTCTTCCGACCCTGACGATCATCGACGCCTACCGCACCCTGATGGCCCATGGCCCCTCGGGCGGCAACCCCGCCGACGTGAAACTGGCCAAGACCCTGATCATGAGCCCCTGCACGGTCACGGCCGACGTCACGGCCCTGCCCCTCTTCGGGCACACGCTCGACGCCATTCCCTACCTGAAGGAAGCCGTCTCCCGCGGCCTCGCGAAGACCGACATCGCCGCCCTGCAGCCCAAGAAGATCGTCATGCAGTGATGCCCGCCGGTCCGGCACGCGTTCCAGAATACCTTCATCACCGCGCCATCAGCGCAAACACGCCCCAGCCCAGGTATTCACGCGTGTATGCGGCATAGCGCTCGGGTTCCGAAGTCAACCTGGCCCGGACCTCTTTCGCGAACTCGTCGCCGGGATTGGCCTCGAGCCATCGGCGCATGGTGAGCCATTTGGCCGCCTCGTATCTGTCCCAGCCGTCCTGGTCTGCCAGAACCATTACCACCACGTCGTAACCAAGGCGCCCAAATGAGGCGAGAAGATCCGGAAGCATGAGGAAGTCGGAGATCGAGTTGGCAAGACACCCCCTGGCAACCTCTTCCGTCGGCGGTCTCTGCCGCCAGTAGGGCTCGCCGATGAGGATGATCCCTCCGGCGTTCATGCTACGCGCCAGAAGTTCGATCGTGCCGGCGACTCCACCGCCGATCCACGTGGCCCCGACACAGGCTGCCACATCAACCTTCTCTGAAGAAACATAGCCGGCAGCATCGTCATGGATGAACCGGACTCGATCGGCAACGCCGAGTTCTGTGGCACGGCGTTGTGCCTGCTCGGTGAACAACGGGCTCATGTCGATGCCGGTGCCAACGATGCCGTGATCGCGTGCCCAGGTGCACAACATCTCCCCCGAGCCACTGCCGAGATCGAGCACCCGGGCACGCGGTTCCATGCGCAACGCCGCGCCGAGCGTGGCGAGTTTTTCGGGGGTGAAAGGGTTGTGGATGCGGTGCGCACTTTCAGTGATGGTGAAGATCCGCGGGATGTCCATTGTGGCATATCTCCTTACGGGTGTGGATGGATAATGAGCCAGAGACCACCGGCCAAGCTGTCTCCCTCTGCAATAGCTTTGAAATGCCCATGAATCATAGAACAATATCGCACCCAATGCATATCTTTGTCGAGATCGTCGACGTGCCGGCCGCCGACCGAGCCGGGCGGCGGTTCTCGATCGAGTGGTTATTATGTATTGAAGTTCGGCAAGTTGTATGCCGCCGACCGGCCATTGCCGGCCGATCTCGAACATGAAAAGGAACTGGCCATGGCGATCAAGGAGCTTCGGCGCGTGAACGCCGACGACCAGATGCGCGCCATTCTCGAACAGCGCGACAAAGAAGAACGCATCCTCATCACCCGACTCGAATCCGCCCGCAACGAAGGCCTCGAAAAAGGTCGCGTTGAAGGCCGTGTTGAAGGAAGCCTGGAAGCAGCCCAGGCGATTGCACGTCGGTTGATCACCCTCGGAATGCCCG
>JAGOCE010000048.1 GCA_017998915.1 Candidatus Ozemibacteraceae bacterium | reverse complement strand
GATCATCGACATCAAACGCCAGGAGTCGCTCCACGGCACGTTCGAGTGTTACTCGATGTATCCGTACAAGCGTAAGGCCCGCATCCGCTTCTATCTCTTCCAGCAACGCGAAGGGTATGCGGGCTCGTTCCGGTTCATCAGCACGTCGGTTCCCACCATCCAGGACCTCGATCTCCCCGAGGAACTCGAGATCCAGGCGCTCAAGCCGCGCGGCCTCTTCCTCGTCACGGGGCCAGCCGGAAGCGGAAAGTCGCATACGATGGCGGCGATGGTGCAGGCCATCAACAAGCGCTTCGCACGGCATATCATCACGATGGAAAACCCCATCGAGTTCGTGTTCTCCCGCGCCCAGTCGATCTTCACCCAGATCGAGGTGGGAACCAGCATCCCGACCTACCAGGATGCACTGACGAACGCCCTGCGCGAAGATCCCGACGTGATGATGATCGGGGAAATGCGCGATCAAAAGACGGTCGAGATGGCGCTCGTGGCCTCGGAAACGGGGCATTTCGTCCTCTCGACCCTGCCGACGATCGGCGCGGCTCCGACGATCGAACGCATCGTCAGCTTCTTCCCGACCGACAAGCACGATGAGGTGCGCCTCCAGGTTTCGATGAACCTGGTGGGAATATTCTCGCAGATATTGATTCCTCGCGTCTCCCCCCAGCAGCGTGCCAGTGTGGCCTACGAGCTGCTGATCGCCAACTCGGCGATCCGCACGCTGATCCGCGACAAGAAATACTCACAGCTCGTCTCGACCATGCTGATGTCGAAGCGCGAGGGGTGCGTGACGCTCAAGCACTCGCTCACCAAGCTTCTGCGCGATGAAACGGCCAACCAGGAACTGGTGCGGGCAATGCTTCAGGAGATCGTCGAATGAACCAGATCGCCGTCGAAAAGATCAAAACCATGCAGGAAAAGGCCGCGGCGAAGTTGCTGCCCCTGCTCACAACCGATCTGCCGGTCGCCATTCGCGCACGGGCGGCCCTCGCCGTCGCAAAGACGCATGTCCCCGGGAGCGAGCAGGGCGTCATGGAATTTTTCAGGTCGAATCCCGACCTTGAGGAGTCGATCCGGGCCGTCGCCGAACTGGGCGGCGATGCCGCTCTTGCCGCCCTGATCGCGAGAGGCAGGGAAAAACGCGCCTTCAACCGCGACGTGATTGCGGAAGCGCTTGCGCGTTTTCGGACGCCCGCTAGTGCCGATTATCTCGTCGAGTTGCTTGGCGACGAGGATCGCCACGTCCGCTTCCAGGCCGCGAACAGCCTGTTTGCGCACGGAGGCCGCGACTCCGCCCTGGCCCTGTGCCGGTACATTTCCGACCCCGATGAATGGATATCGATGACGATTCTTCGCATCCTGTGCCGTATGAAGGAGCACGAGTCGATCCCGTTCCTCGCCGAGCAGTTCGCCAAGGATACGGATCTGCGCCGGAAAGCGCAGATGGTTTCGTTCCTGTCGATGTTCAGGAGCGTGACGCTCGTGAACATCTTCGACGAGGGGCTCAAGGGGAAGGATGCCCGCCTGAAAGCGAACTCGATCGAGGCGATCGGCGAGCTCGAACTCCCGTCGCGTGAGATCCAGAGCCGGATCATGCCGTTCCTGCACGATCCGAACAACCGCATTCGAGCGAACACGATTCTCGCCCTGGCACGCACTCAGGCTGAACTCATGCGGCCTGAGATCGTCCAGATGGTCGATTCCAGCGATATCCAGCTGAGGCGCAGCGCCGCCTACATCCTCGGCCAGATCTCGCCGGCCGGCAACGAGGATCTGGCGGCGAAGCTCGTCGTCGACCAGTCGGACGAAGTGCGGCGGCGCATGGTGCTCTCGCTGAAGAAATTCCCGCCCGACTTCGTTCGCACCCAGCTCGAACGCGTGATCGTCGATCAGAACAAATGGATCCGCAAGTTTGCCGTCGAGATGGCGGCCGGGTTCCAGGACTTCCCCAAACACCCCGTCATCCGGCAGTTCAAGCTGGAAACGGCGTATCCCAATGTCGTCGCCTGCATGGAGTTTTTTGCGAAACACCCCGACGAGGAAGGCGTGCGCCTGATCAGGCAACGTGTCAAGGATCCCCGGCACCAGGTCGTTTCGGGCGTCATCCGCAGCATCGGTTCGATCTTCGGTCTGAAGGGGCTCCAGGCGCTCGCGCCGCAGATCAACTCCAGAGACCCGAAGATCTTCTCGACGTACGTCGGCAGCCATTTTGGCATGGGTGGCGTCGAGCTGTTCGATACGATTCTCGAAAAAGCCGCCGTGGTGAAAAAGCCGCCGACCAATGAGATGTTCCTGACGGCTCTCGAGGGGTGCCTCGACCTGTTGGCCATGGGGCAGAACATCCCGGCCCCCCTCGCGGACGAACTCGGCAAACAGGTGGTGATCCCAGTCGCTGAGGAACGGCAGGTTGCCACTCCGCCGGCCGCACCGTCGATTTCCCACGAAATCCAGCCTCTCGAAGTGCCGGCCGGCCAGATGCCGGTGGAACCTGCTGCGCCGGTTCTGCCTCCGGAGGAAATCGACGACGAGGTGCGCCGACCCAAGAAAAAGTCCAGGGGCAAAGCGCCGGAATCGTATACGGCCGGCGTCAAATATTACAATCTTGGAAAATATAAAAAGGCACGTGCGGCGTTCCGCGTGGCGCTGGTCGATCAGCCGGACTTTGCCAAAACGCATTACTATCTCGGCATGATGGCATACGAAGAGAAGGAATACGATTCCGCCCGTGAATCGCTGGCGTTGTTTCTCGAGGCCGAACCCGACAACCGCAAGGCAGGCCATGCCCTCGCTCGCATCTACAAGCAGATGCGCGACTGGGTGAATGTTGCGCGGATCTACGAAAAACTGACGGAGGGAATGGAAGGGCCGCTGGACAAGGTCGGTTTGAAGATGCTGCGAGAACTCGGAGCGGCGTACATCTTCCTGAAACGATATCAGGACGCGCGATCGACGCTCGAAACGGTTTTCAAGAACGATCCGAAGGATCTCGAGACGAACTTCCATCTCGCGATGTCATGTTTCCATCTTCAGAACTATATGAGAGCCGAAACCCTCCTGCTGGATGTCGTGCGCCAGTCGGAGCCCGACGCGAAACTCCGTGGAATGGCCGAGTCTCTGCTGGACAAGATCCGCGACCAGATTGCCGGAGCGGCGGGCGAATCCGTCGCGCCTGACCGGGAAGCTCCCGCACGTCCGGCCGTTCCCCATGACGCAGAGGATGACGAAGGGGAGCCTCTCGATGAGGATGAGCGATTCGAGCCCGCCGAAGGTGACGAGGAAGAAAAAAAATCTGATGATATCGAATTCCCCGCGCTGAAATCGTCGGGCTTCCTCGACGAGCTTCCGATGGCCGATCTTCTCCAGCCCGCCAAGAAGGGCGGGGCGCCGGCCGGCTTCGATCCCGGAGCGTTTTCGAGGGAGGGAGGGATCGGCCTGCCTTCGATGGATGACCTGCAGCCCGTCGCTCAGCCTGACACCCCCGCCACTCCGGAAAAGCAGAAAAAGCCGTTTTCCGGGACCTCGGGATCCTCCACGCAGAATCCCCCGACTCCCTCAGGTCCGCGGCCGTTCTCTCCGCGGCCCGTCGTTGATGATCGTAAACCCGGCGGGTCCGGCGGCGACGAGGAAAATAAATAGCTGTATCTATATATTCGGACGCCCGGCGGACAGGCTGTTCGTCGGGCGTTTTCTTGACACGGCATCGGGTGCTCCCTATAATGAGGGCCGTTTCCGAACCCCCAACTTCCGAGAAAGGCCGTGAATTGCCATGAACGAAAAGAAGACCGACGTTAAGACTCTCGATGCCATCACCCCGAA
This sequence comes from Candidatus Ozemibacteraceae bacterium, assembly GCA_017998915.1. Lineage (GTDB taxonomy): Bacteria > Muiribacteriota > Ozemobacteria > Ozemobacterales > Ozemobacteraceae > MWAR01. The sequence continues at coordinate 12,614 of JAGOCE010000048.1, read as the reverse complement.
ATCGCAGGATATTTCGCGTTGGTACACCGACGTGGTGCTGAAGGCGAAGCTTGCCGATTACTCGCCGGTCAAGGGATGTATGATCATCCGGCCCTACGGATACGCGATCTGGGAGAGCATCCAGCGGCTGCTCGACGCCGAGTTCAAGAAGACCGGCCACCAGAATGCCTACTTCCCGATGTTCATTCCCGAAAGCTTCCTGACGAAGGAGGCAGAGCACGTCGAAGGCTTCGCACCCGAAGTCGCGTGGGTCACCCAGGGGGGGAAGGAAAAACTCGAGGAGCGTCTCGCCATTCGGCCGACCTCCGAGGCCATCATTGGCCACATGTACGCGAAATGGATCGAGAGCTACCGCGACCTGCCCGTGCTGATCAACCAATGGGCGAACGTCGTCCGGTGGGAGAAAGTGACTCGCCCGTTCCTGCGGACCACCGAGTTCCTCTGGCAGGAGGGCCATACCGCGCACCGCACCCACGAAGAGGCGAAGGAAGAAGTCGCGAAGATGCTCGAAGTCTACCGGCGCTTCGTCGAGGAGGACCTCGCGGTTGCCCTCGTGACGGGCGAGAAGAGCCAGAAAGAAAAATTCGCCGGCGCCCTCAACACCTTCACGATCGAAGCCCTGATGCCGGACGGACAGGCCCTCCAGTCGGGGACCTCGCACGATCTCGGCCAGAACTTCGCGAAGGCGTTCGAGATCAAGTTCCTCGACTCCGACGGTGACCGCAAACACGTCTGGACGACCTCGTGGGGCATGTCGACGCGCATCATCGGCGCGATCATCATGACGCACGGCGACGACAAGGGTCTGCGCCTGCCTCCGCGCATCGCTCCCATTCAGTCCGTTATAATTCCTATCGTATATAAAGAGGCGGCCCCCGTTCTCGAAAAGGCGCGCCAGCTCCGTCAGCGGCTCGTAGACAAGGGCTTGCGGATTCATCTCGACGACCGCGACGGGTTCAAGCCCGGCTGGAAGTATTCCGAATACGAGATGATGGGCGTTCCTCTTCGCATCGAGATCGGCCAGAAGGACATGGAAAAGGGCCAGGTGTGCCTCGTGCGCCGCGATACCGGCGAGAAATGCTTCGTTCCTGATGCGAACTTCGAGGCCGAGGTCGAGCGCCTGCTGGGCGAGATCCAGAAGAACCTCTACGCTCAGGCGAAGGAGATTTTGCGTAGCAAGACCTTCCCGGCGAAGAGCTTCCCCGAGTTCGTCGAGGTCATCAAGGAAAAGCATGGCATGGCCGAGGTCTCGTGGTGCGGAGCCCAGGAATGCGAGGACAAGTTCAAGGCCGAAGTCGGCGCCACGATCCGCTGTCTCCGGAACGATCCGCCGGCCGGACCCTGTGTCGTCTGCGGCAAAGAGGCTTCACGCCAGATCTACGTTGCCCGAGCCTACTGATCCGGACCACACCCGCCGCTTTGCGCTCCCACCGAGACCGCAAAGCGGCGGTTTTTCTTCGGAACGCCACTGGATAGCACCGAAAATATGCCCCCCTGGCAATGGAAAAATCCCGGAAAATGGCATATAGTTCTCTCGAGAAGCTGAAAACGATACCAGCGATACGCCGGCGTGGTGCGTTCATGGAGGATGATCTGCGATGGAACTGAATATCAAGAGACTACTGAAGGATCTTGCGAATCCTGATGATGATCTGCGGACGCTTGCGGCAATGACCTTGTTCAAGATCGAACTCATCGATCTCGAAACACGGGACGAGGTGGCAGCCGCCCTTCGACAGGCGACGAAGGATAAGAACATCTCGGTACGGTTTTTCGCCCGTCGCGCTCTCGGAAAGATACGCCAGCAGAACATCGAAGAAGGCCGGGCAGCGACACCGCAGGAGAGCATCGACCAGGCGCTCGAGTCCGATGACTACGCGGAACGTCTGAAGGCCGTGATGTCCATCGCCACCGGTGACAAGGCGGAATACCGCGAAAAGCTCCTGTTCATGCTCAAGATCGAGAAACATGATTTCGTGAAGGCATCGCTCATCAGCTGCCTGAAGAAGTTCGTCTCCAAAGACCAGGCATCTCTCCTGAGCCCATTCCTGAACGATCCGGACAGCCGTGTGCGGTCCAACACGATCGAGGCGCTCGAATACCTCAAGGACGAGAAGGCCATCCCCCTGCTGTTTCCGGCGCTCGAAGACCCTGACAATCGCATAAGAGCCTCAGCAGCGAAGGCGCTCCAGTCGTTCGGCGAGGAGAAGGTCTTCATGATCCTGCGGAAAATGCTCAAGTCGCACGAAGACTGGATGAAGGGAAGTGCGATCTACGCGTTGTCGCACATCCAGGCTGGCGAGGCGATCCAGATGCTGATCGATGCAGCCCGGGATGGCAACTCTGACATTCGCATCAAAGCCCTGGTCGCTCTTGCCAATTACCACGACCAGGTATCGTTCGGCTTTCTGAAACACGTTGCAACGAGCAGTGAAGAGCCGTATCGGGGAACCGCGGCACGCGCCCTTCGCCTCCTCGAGGAAAAATACGGCGCTGCGCCGCCGACGACAACGCTCGTGAGCCGCCCAGCCGAGCCAGACGCAGCGACACCCACGGACAAAAGCACTCAGAAGGCCGGGGAAAAAGCCGGTGAAGGAGCCCCCGCCGTCGGGGACCTGAGCGGAACCGTCTCCCGCTTTTTCCGGAAAGGCAAGGAGGAGGCGGTGGGCCTTTCCCAAAAAGCGGCGATTAACTTCGCCGTCACCGATATCGAGAAGGAAGTATCGGAACTCCTGAAGGAGACGGGGCGCGTAGTCTTCGACATGTATCAGGCGGGAGATCTGAAAATTCCCGAACTTCTTACAATAGGTCATGAAATACTACGAATGAACTTCCTGATCCAAAAATACACCGACGAGGCGAAACCACAGGAGTCATCGGGTGGTGGAGGATTATTTGCCCAGTTGAAGAATCTCTTCAGCAAACCGGCCGCGATCAATCCCCGAGCGGCCCAGGCAGAGCGGTTTAACCAGAAGCGGGAAGAGTTGTTCCACAAGCTCGGGGAAGCTTCGTTCCAGAAATATCGCGTTCGGGAATTCTGCCCTACAGCGCTGGACGGCTATTTCCAGACCTATATGCGTCTCGAGGAACGACTTCAGAAGGAACGAAGCAGACTCTCCACCTGAACGTCGCACGTCCTTCGATGCGAAAACGTCGCGTGCTGGCGAGGCAGAACGGAAGGAGCAAGAAGATGAATCTGAACACGTTTATTCGCGATGTCCCCGACTTTCCGAAGAAGGGTATAATATTTAAGGATATAACGCCTCTGTTGCGTGACAAAGACGCGTTTGCAGCGGCGATCACGGCGTTGTCGGAACCGTATCGCAATGTTGGTCTTCATGCCGTGGCGGCGATCGAGTCGCGAGGCTTCATTCTCGGAGCGGCGATGGCCGTCGAGCTCGGGATCGGCTTCATCCCGATCCGCAAGCCAGGCAAACTGCCATACAAGTCGCGACGCCAGGAATATTCGCTCGAGTATGGAACGGATGCGATCGAAATACATGAGGATGCGGTGACACCCGGGCAGCGCATCCTTCTCGTCGACGACGTGATCGCGACCGGAGGCACAGCCCGCGCTGCCGCCGACCTGTTGAAGGGGCTTGGCGCCGACCTGGCTGGAATCGCTTTTCTGGTCGAACTGTCATTTCTCGGCGGTATCGAGAAGCTCCGCGGCGAAAAGATCTTCACCGTTCTTCAATACTGATCCTGGGTGGCGATGAACGGCGGCCGGCTTGCGGTCATTCCCGCGCGGGGCGGTTCAAAGCGGCTTCCCCGGAAAAATGTCCGTTCGCTGGGCGGAAAACCGCTGATCGCTTGGGTGATCGAGGCTGCCTTCGCATCGAAATGTTTCGAGCGCATCCTCGTCTCGACGGATGACCGGGAGATAGCCGAGGTGGCGGTGAACGCTGGTGCATGGGTCCCTTTCATGCGGCCCGCCGAACTGGCGACGGATACAGCCTCTTCCGCCGATGTGCTCGTTCATGCTCTCGAATGGGTTCGTCAGGCTCAGCCACCGGAGGGCTTCGCTCCCGCCGTCGTCGCCCTGATCCAGCCGACATCACCCTTTCTGCGACCCGCGCAGATCCGCGAAGCTTGTCGACTGCTTGACGCCGGCGGATTCACGACCCTCGGTTCGATGTGCGTTGTCCGCGAAAGGCCCGAGTGGATGTTTGAAATCGATGCTGCAAGCCATGCCCGGCCGCTCGATCCCGAACGTCTGCCGCTCCCGTCCTCCCGCTTGCCGAGCCTCTTCAGGGAAAACGGCGCCATCTACCTCGTGCGCTCCACGTGGCTCGAAACGACCCGGAGCCTGTACGACCTCTCTCGCCATGGCGCCCTGGTCATGCCATCCGAAGATTCAATAGACATCGACACCGCCCAAGACTGGGACCTGGCCGAAGCCCGCCTCCGTTCATCGCCCTCCCGTTGATGACCGCATCGTTTCAGATGCGGCGCAGCGGGGCCGGCTTGTAGCCGGCGAACGTGAGAGATTCGGCGACCACCGCCTGCGGATTCAGCGTGACTCCTTTGAGGACGGCTTCGCGGAATGCCGGATATCCCGTTCTATCGACAATGTAACCGACATGCTCCTTGGGCAACGATTTGTCTATATTCGGATCAATATAACTAAAACAATTGCGAAGAAGCTGTAAAAGCGGCGCTTCTTCGATCATGTCGATGAACGGTGCTGCCAGCCGAGGATTGCGCTTTCCCGTTCGGCCCATGATGAGAAGCCGATAAAGCGGCTTCGGAACGCGGCTCCAGGCATTGACCGGGCAGGCCAGCACGCACTCGCCGCAACCGATGCACAGCAGCGGGTCCCGGCGTGGCCTGAAATTGTGCATCGAGATCGCGCCCGTCACCTTTTTGCGGCATGTCTTCGCGCAGGCCTCACAGCCGATGCAACGGCTGGATTCCAGTTCGGGCTCGCAGATGCCGATGATGCCGAAATCCTGGAGATGTGCTTTGGCGCAGTCGTTCGGGCAGCCCGTCACCGCCACCTTCACGTGGTAATGGTTCGGATACAGGATCGCTTCGACTTTTTGGGCCAACGACGTGGTGTCGACATTGGCATAGGGGCAGATCCGGTTGCCGATGCAGGCGCTGATGTTGCGCATGCCGGCGGCGGGATACCCGGTCCCGGGATTCTCGATCGGGATGCCAAGGCCTCCCTCGACCTCGCCGATGAACGGTGCCAGGAGCCGGTTGACCTCGGGCATGCGATCGTAGGGAATCGCGGGAATCTCGAAGCCTTGGCGGGAGGTCAGATGGACCGTGCCGTTGCCGAACTGTTCGGCGATCGTACGGATCAGTTCGAGGTGCCTCGCTGCGAGGTGTCCGGCCGGAACGCGGACTCGCAGGCAGCTCAAATTGCGTCGCGCGGTGACGCGCCACGCGTTTTTGATGACGGCCCTGGTGTCGATATCACGACTCATGTGGTGCCTCCTTCTCTCAGTCCGCAAGCCAGCGAGCTTCCGCGAAGGGGAAGACGGGGCCGTCGAGGCAGACATATCGGTCGTGAATCTTACAGCGGCCACATTTGCCGAGGCCGCAGGACATGCGCCGTTCATAGGAAACCCAGAGATTTTCCTCGCGGATGCCGCGATCGAGCATCGCGAGGATCGTGAATTTCATCATCAGCGGCGGTCCTACGACGACGACCCGCGTCGTCTCGGGTTCGGAAAGGGGAAGAGACGGGATCATCGTGGTGATGACGCCGATATGCCCTGTCCAGCCGGCATCTCCTCGGTCCACGGTCACCTGGAGGTTGGTGAGACTGGCCCAGGAAACGAGTTCTTCGCGAAACAGAAGGTCGGCGGGGCTGCGGAAGCCGAGCAGGACATGCAGACGCGATGCGGTCGCGGGATCGGCGGACATGAGTCGGATGAGACTCTTGACCGGTGCCGTGCCGGTGCCGCCCGCGGCGATGACGAGTGGCCCGCTCCGAAGGGTGTCGAGAGGAAATCCGCGTCCGTAGGGACCGCGCACATGGATGACGTCGCCCGGCTGTTTCGCGCAGAGGGCGGCTGTCAGCGGTCCCACGGACCGGACCGTCATTTCGATATGGCTGGCCGTGAAATCGCTGACCGAGATCGGGGCTTCGCCGATGCGGGGGAGGGACACCTCGAAGAACTGGCCCGGCTGGGGCGCGTCGGATGTGTTTTCGAAGAACAGCGTCACGTCCGTCGCGTTCTGCCGGCGCACGTCGAGGATCCTGACGGGGCGGGGGAGCCAGGTGCGCGTGTTCATGGCTGCGGCTCCTGCAAAACGGCGTCGGTCACTCGGTTGATACAGGTTGAAAACGAGATGTATTGAGGACACTGGTCGTCGCAGCGACCGCAGCCGACGCACATCGGCCTTCCCAGGCGTCGTTTGAAATCATGGATCTTGTGCATCACTCGGAAGCGCATTCGATCTCCGTATTTTTCACGGAGTCGGTGGCCGCCGGCCATGTCGGCGAACCTGTCGAGATGACATCCCGTCCAGACCCGCCGGCGCTCGCCCAGGCGTTCGTCTTCGGAAAACGCCACATCCTGGACCGCGAAGCAGGAACAGGTGACGCAGCTGGTGTTGCACCTGCCGCACGCAATACATCGCGTATGATATTGATTCCAGAGATCGTGGTGGAAGAAGTCGCGCTCCCTGACGGCCTTTTCGAGGCGTTCCGGATCGGGGAGACGAACGGCGACGGCGTCGTTCTCGACCCCGCGCGGTTCGTATTCCGTCGGCCTGGCGGAACCGGGAAGGGCGGCGCGAAGATCGTCGGGACGCACGGCAACGGTGAACGAAGTGTCCGCCTCCAGGCGTGCCGCCGCATGCCAGGCATCCGTCCTGTTCGTTCCCATGGCTTTGCAAAAGCAGTTTTCAAACGGTTTCAGACACTCCATCAGAACGAACCTCACACGCTCCCGGCGGCGTAGATAGTAGGGGTCCGCGTGAGGGCCGTTGACGAGGAAGATCGCGTCGAGACGGTCGATGCCGTGTATGTCACATGCCCGAAGAAAAACGAGAGCCGGCCGATCGAAGGGGAGGGGCGGCAGGCGTGTCTCGTCTCCGGAAAACTCCAGCATCGTTTCGGAAGGCGGAAACACGGCTTCCTTCGGAGATGCGTCAGACTTCCGGTTCCAGACGATTTCGTCGGCCTTCCGGAACGTTCCATATCTAATGATATCGGTTCCTGAAAACCGGCCCCGACCTTGGCGTCGGATCGGTCCGATGAGCTCATGCGTCGTGGAGACGTTCCCCAGCCATGTGTCGAACTCGGCCGGTGACAACTGCACGGAAAACGGTTTGCCGTCACGCGCTCCGGATTCCATCTCAGGCCTTCTCCGTCGTGAGTTTCGCCAGTTCGACGGTCAGAAGATGCACGTGTCCGAGTTCCTCTGCGATGATGGTCTGAATCTGCTCTCTGCCTTGACGGAGCGGAACGAGATCCTGCATCGTCGAGTAGAAGACAACCGAGTCTTTTTCACGGTCAATGGCGTATCTGAAGGCTTCGGCGAGACCGTTCGCGTTGGAGAGGCCTTCTGGAACCGGCCCGGAAACCGGGAATACCCGTGTGTCGGCCATGGCCTTGAGATACAGGGCCTTTTCATCGGACGGCTCGAAGGAAACGGCTGCGTCACGTTCTCCCGCGAGCTCCCGACGGAGCGCGGCGAAACGCTTTTCGTGCATCTGCTCCATCGCCGCCAGCCTCAGAAGGAGAGCTGCGTGCGGGCGACCCGCCGCGGAGGCGGCAGCCCGCGCATAAAACGAGGCGCCGTTGCGCTCGAATTCGATCGCCATGGCGAACAGGTCGTCGACGCTCAGGGTCGGTATCATGCTTTTTCTCGATCCTTTTCCTCTTTTTTCTTTTTCTTCTTTTCGAGCATCTCGTCACTCTTCATGCCCGCGCTGTACAGCGTGGCTCGGTTTCGTCCCGTCTCTTTCGAATAGTAGAGTGCGGTGTCGGAGCAGATGACCAGCTCGCCTTTCGTTCTGGCATGGTCGGGATAGCTGGCGACGCCGAGCGAGACCGTGATCGGAACGTGCTGGCCGGCGATCCGGAAGTCGAACTCTTCGATTGCGGTTCTGATGCGGTTCGCCGGGGTCATGGCGCCTTCCCCGTCTTTCTCGGGACAGATGACGACGAACTCCTCGCCGCCGTACCGCGCCGGGATGTCGACTTCGCGCACGCTCTTCTCGAGGAGCCGGGCGACGGTCTTGAGTACCCGGTCGCCTTCTGGGTGGCCGTAGGTGTCGTTGAACTTCTTGAAATGATCGACGTCGAGAATGATGAGCGAGACGCGGCTCTCGTACCGGTCCGCGCGCTGAAGTTCCTCGTCGAGACGCTGCTGGAAATATCTGTGGTTATATAATCTGGTCATTTCGTCGGTGACGGCATATCGGTACAGCCGTGCGTTCTCGATCGCGATCGCGGCCTGATTGGACAGGTTCAGGAACAGTTCGAAATCCTTTTTGCTGAAGCTGTGAGGAATCGATCGCGACACGTTCAGAACGCCGAGCAGCTTGTCTTTCGCCTTGAGCGGCACCGACATGAGCGTGCCGCGCTGGATGGCCCCCTTCTTGATGGCAAGAAACGCATGATCGCTCTCGACATCCTCGACAAACAGCGGCTGGCCGGACTCCACGACCCAGCCTGCGACCGGTTCGCCGATGCCGATACGGGTCTCTTTCTGCACGTCTTCGGCAAGGCCGATGGCGACGCCGATCGACAGCGTTTTCTCGGCGTCATCCACGAGCATGAGTGAGCCTTTTTCGGCCCTGATGACGCGGACGACCGTCTCGAGAATCATGTGCTGGAGCTGGGTGAAGTCGAGAATCGAGCTGATCGCTTTTCCCACCTCGTAGAGGGTGGACAGCTGGGTGATGCGGTAATCGAGGTCAGCCTTGGTCTGGCGCAGGTTCACCCGCATCTCGTCGAACGTCGAGGTCAGCTCCCCGATCTCGTCCTGGGAGTTCGGCGTGATCGAATGATCGAAATCGCCCCGGCCGATGTGCCGCGCACCCTCGATCAGGTTGAGCAGGGGCGCGACGAACGAGTTTGCCAGCAGGACCGCCAGGATCAGGGCCGCGAATGCGGTCAACATCAGGAGGCGGATGATGCGCTCGCGAAGCTCGTAAGCGGCTTTGAAAGCCTCCCCTTCGGGAATCTGGAGAATGATGGTCCAGTTCGGGGCCTGGTAAAAATCGAATTTTTTCAGCGAAATCGCGGTAATCAGATATCGTTCGCTCCCGATGGTCCGGACGCCGGAAATATCGTTGTCGACTGCCTCCGTCACGGAAATGGCGAGCGTTTTCGCTTCGTCGGACGACCGGGCGATCACGGCGCCGGCCTCGTCGAGAACAAGCCCCTGCGACTTCGAGAGCTTGAGCGCGCTCTTGAGCAGGTCTTTGATGTAGATCAGGTCGACTTCGGCAATGAGAACGCCGATGACGCCCTTTTCCTGGCTCTTGATCACGGCTTCGAGCGTCATGCACGGATTGCCTTCCGGCGAGGTGTAGACGTCCGAGAGAGAGCCTTGATACGTACGCTTGATGACGTTGGTGAACCGCCAGTCCGCAGGAAGCGTGGCCCCCTGGTTCGTCGTGGCGATGATCTTCTTTTCAGAGTCAACCAGATAGATCAACTTGAAGAACGGGTAGTATTTCACGAGTGCCGCGAAAAAATCACCGGCTTCGACGGGACGAAGGTTCTTGATGGTGTCGAGATCGGAGATCGACGTCAAAAGCCGCCTGGTATACTCGAGATTCTCGTAGATTCCGTGAGCAAGGACGTTCGAAACCTCCCGGTGACTTCGAGTCACTTCCTCGGTGATCACGCGCTTCTGCTCGTTGAAGGCCTGCATGCCGAGGAAGCCGACCGGCACCAAGGCCGTCAGCAGGATGATCAGGGTCAGTTTCAGGCGAATACCGAAAGAGAAGAACCGGGAAAGGCTCATGACATTTTCTCCGGTTCCCCTGAATACATGCCCAGCCGGGCTTTCAGAGATTGAATATTTTCATCTATAGAAGGAAAGGACGGCTCGATCCGCCTGACTCGCTCGAATGCTTCGAGAGCGTCCTTGAGCCGGTCGAGCGTCAGGTAGAGGTTTCCGATCTGAAACGATGCTTCTGCCGAATCGGGATGCTCGGCGATGACCGAGGTGAAAAGGGAGATTGCCTCGTCACTCTGCCCGAGAAACCCGAGGGCCTGTCCCTTGACGATCTGTGCCTGCAGCTCGCCCGGAACGACGGTTAATACCTTGTCCGCAAGGGAGAGGGCCTGGGCAAAGTCGCCGTCGATCATGGCCGTGAGCGCAGCGGCGAGGATGTCGGCCGGATAATCCGTCACGCGCTTGGCGACCTCGCGAGCTATCTGGGGTTGGTCGGCGGAGGAAATCCTCGAAAGAAATTCCTGTTCTTCGCAGCGGCGCACTTCTATATCGACGACTTCGGAATACGTCGAATCGAGCTCTCTCAGCTTGAGGAGGTGCTGCTTCGCCTTGCCATACTGCCGTTCGTCGCGATAGATGATTCCAAGGTTCTGATGGGCCTGGACATGCGACGGATTCAGTTGAAGGACTTTTTCGTAAAACGGAATAGACTCACGGCGGCGGCCGATCTGGGCCAGCGCTACGGCGATGTTGAAGATGGCATCGACGTCCCGTGGATTGGCCCGTATGACGGCATCCCACTCGTGTATCGCTTCCTGGACGCGCCCGATCTTCATGAAGATCAGCCCGAGATTGAATCGGGAAAACGAGTGCTTCGGCTCGAGCTCGATCGCTTTCCGGTAGGCATCGATTGCGCCTGTGAGATTGTTCATCTTGTGATGAAACACGCCTTTGGTTGAGTGAAAATCGGCGTTCCTTGGCTGCGCCGTGATGGCTTTTTCGATGTGCTCGAGCGCTTTGTCGTAGCGGCCGCGTTCGAAATGATCCATCGCGGCTTCATAATAACGCTGGGCGTATGTCGCGTTTCGGTCTGCCATGATCTCCCCTTGTCGGTTGCGGGGGCTATTATAGTCGATCCGGCCTGCCCGCGCAAACATCGAACGCCGTGAGGCCGGCTTGAAGACCGGCGAAAAAGTCGGTATACTCTCCCCATGACGCAATCTTCCGTTGAATCGACGTCTTCAACCCCGTTCCCCGCCGCGGAAGCCCCAGCAACGAGGCCCGGTGAGGCGCGCGGATACGACGAGGTGTGGGCGGGCGGCTGGATATGCCTGCTCGTCACGGTGTATCTGTGCGGGGCGTTCCTTAACTCCCTGATGCGCTGGCTTGCCTACGGCGCCCTCTGGGACCTGACAGGCCTGGTTCTCTCCGGCGTAATCGCCTGGGCTTCCTACTACTGGACCACCTCCGAGTCCGCGATCCAGCCTTTCGGGAAGCGCGTCGCGGCGGCCATCTGCCTGCTCGTCGCCTGGATCCTCGTTTTCCCGGCCCTGATGTGGTCCTGCGGCTTCCAGTAAGCGTTCCCCGGACCTTCCGCCCGGCTAGCGCTTCGTGGTGATCGTGAATCGCGACACCAGCGAGTGAAGCTCGTCCGCGAGGCGCGCCAGGTCTTCGGTTGAACTCGATATCTGAGAGACGGTGGTTGTCTGCTGTTCGACGGACGTCGCGACGATGCCGGTGCGTTCCGATGTTGCTTTCGTCAGCTTGGTGATATCCTCGACGGTCCGGCTCATCAGAACCGAGTTCTGCGACTGCTCGGCGGAAATCTTGCTGATGTCACGAATCTTCTGGTTCACGTCGTTGATATTGCCGATGATATTGTCCAGGCTCAGGCTCACGTCGCGAATGACCTTGATTCCTTCGTCGACGCGGCTACGGCCCATCTGCATCGAGTCGGCGGCATTCTGCGTCTTGTTCAGGATGTTCTCGATCCGGGTTCCGATGGCCTCGGCGGCTTCCGCCGACTCCTCGGCCAGCTTCCGGACCTCTTCGGCGACGACCGTGAAGCCCTTCCCCTGCTCGCCTGCGCGGGCCGCCTCGATCGCGGCGTTCAGGGCCAGAAGGTTCGTCTGGCTGGCGATCGCCGTGATCGTGTTCACGATCTCGTTGATCTGCTGAGATGCCGTGTTCAGATCGAGGATGACCTGGGTCGCGACGTCGACGGACTCCTTGACGCGGCCGATCATCTCGACGGATTTCTTCACCGTGATACCGCCCTTTTCGGCGGCCTCCGAGGTGGTGTTGGCCGAGACGACGGCTGTCTCGGCGAGCTGGGCGACCTGCTGCGCCGAAAGGGCGAAGTGCTCGACCGATGTCGACGTCGTTTCGAGATTCCCGGCGACCTCGACGGCCGACGTGTTGATCTCGTTCACGTTCTTCGAGATATCGAGCAGCGTGGCCGCCGATTCCACGGAAGCCGAGCTCAGCTGTTGGGAACTGGTCGCGAGGTCGTTGCTGGTGCTGAGGACCTTCGAGATCATGTGCCGGATACCGCCGAGCATGCGGTTGAAACTCTCGGCGAGCCGCTGGAACTCGTCGCGCGTGTTGATGTCGAGACGCGTTTCGAGCATGCCCTGCTCCGCCTCGCCCATCGCCTTCATGATCCGCTCGAGCGGAACTGATATACCGGTCGATATAAACCACGTGAATACGATGGCGAACAGGATGATGAAGACGGGG
>JAGOCE010000047.1 GCA_017998915.1 Candidatus Ozemibacteraceae bacterium | reverse complement strand
GCGTGCCTCCGGGTAAAGCTCGGCGAGGCGCTGAGCGAACGGGGCGTTTCACCCTACATTTACGAGAGTCGCGAGGAAGCCGAACGGGCCCTCACCCATATCAAGGGTTCCTGACGAATTCCGGGCGGCACACACGGCCCCGGGAGACGATCCCGGGGCCGGCCTAGTATATATCCTATAAAATATATTCTTGGTTTCGATCCCCGATCCCGCTCGTGGTGATCCTGCTGAAGGGTGAACGGAACTGCCTGGGTCGCGTTACGGCATGCTGGCGACGGGGAAAAAGCCTTCGGCGCTCTGTGCGTTTCCCGTCTTCGTCGTCGAGGGATGGATGGGTAACGACCGTTCGATCACGATCGGGGGCGATCCCGGCATGCTGATGCGCATCTTGACGGATTTGTTCGTCTCGGCACCGCTGTTCAGTTCGAGGGCGTTGCATTTCGCGGGCGCACCGGTCCAGAACCGGAACACCTCGGTTCCCGCTTTCGAACCGCGTTCGATCTCGCCGCGGGAGGGATATGTATCGTATGTTATCGTTCCTTCGGGCCGGACGATGATCAGCGACATCTCGCCACCCAGGTGAAAATCAGTACGCCATGTGAGACATCCCGCGAGATCCTTCTCGAGGCGGTTGCCCAGCGAGAGAAATACTGTCTGGACGTGTGACTGTTCCGATCCGGTCTTGCTCTGACGGCCGAGTTTCGAGAAAATGCCCATGACGAGCGCCATCAGAATCGCGGCGCCCGCGATGTAAGCGAGCATTTCCGCCATGGAAACCCCGCGCCGTGAGCGGTGGTCAGTTCGGTGGCGCATAGGCGAAGCCCTTGATGCTCATCTTGCGTTTCGGCGCATTGGCTGGAGCCCCGGGCATGCGGAACTGGGTCTCGACGTCGATGAGCCTGTAGCGCGGATCGGCCCCGGCGCTCACGTTGACGGCCATGTGATACGTCACGCTGCCGACCGTCCGGTCGCCGTCCCAGCGTTGGAACACCTTCGTGAACGTCGCGTTCGTCGGGTTCGCGATCTCGTCGAATCGCATCGCCTGGAAGTCTGCAAGACAGGAGAGGAGCTGCGAGTTCGCCACGACGGCGTCGCGCGCCGCGATCGATACGCGCCGCGTGCTGACGAAGTGTTTGACGAGCGGCAGCAGCAGCACCGCCAGCACGATCATCGCGACAACAAGCTCCACGAGGGTGAAGCCGCGGCCGCGGCGCAAGGAACGATCAAAACACATTTTATATTTCATAAGATACTTTCTACAGTTTCACGATGTCGACACGCCTGTTCAGGGCCTGCTGGGCTTCGGAGTCGCCGGCCTGGCCGCGCTGCCCCTTTCCCACGTAATCGATCCGGGTCGATTCGATGCCATGGTCGACAAGCCATCGTTTGACGGAGTACGCCCGCTGGACGGAAAGTTCGAAATTGTAATCGACCGGACCCCGGTAATCCGTGTATCCCTCCACTCGGATCCGCTGTTCGGGATTGTTTTTCATCATGCAACGAATGGCGTTGAGCGCCGGAATCGATTCGGCCTTGATCGTCGCCTGGTCAAAGTCGAACAGGATGTCGACGGACACCTTTCCCGCCTCGTCGAGCTTCTGCGCGAACGCTTCTCCGGAGATCCCGTCGATGCTGACATCGAACCCGTCCTCCTTGTATTCCGCTACCGACTGGGAGGTGAGGGGAACCGACTTTTCCACGGGCTTCGGCGGCAGGGCGCCGGTCGGCCTGATCAAGGGGGAGCCGACGATCGTTTTCACGGCGGTGTCGCCGGGGGACGGCATGGGGCTCGAGGCAACTCCGGAACGGGCCGGCACCACCTGTATCTCGACCTCGTTTCCCTGCTGGCCGAAAACGACACCGAATCGTCTGACCTGCGCACAGAGGGCGCCGGGGAGCACGGCAAAACAGAGGGTAACGGACAGAATTCGAGCCGCCTGGCACCACGGGGCATCAGCCACGTCCTTCATGATTCCCCTCCTGCGCAATTCCTGGCCGCGAGCCGGCCATGCCCGCCCCTCGAATTATTCCGACAGCTTTACGATATCGACGCGCCGGTTCAGCTTCCGCTGTTCCTCGGAATCGCCCTCTGCGCCGCGCGTTCCCTTTCCGACGCTGTTGATCCGAAGCGAGGAGATACCGTTGTTGACAAGCCATTTTTTAACGGCATACGCCCGGTCTTCCGATGCAGCTTGGCCATAGTCGAGAGCCTGGCCCAGCGCGTGCCATTCCATGACGCCCGTGTAATCGACATACCCCTCGATGGCGATCTTGAGGGTCGGGCGGTCCTTCATCATTTTCAGAATGCTGTTGAGCGTTTTCACCGTCGTGGCATCCGACAGGTCGACAACTCGGGCATCGTTGTCGAACAGGATCGCAAGTGAAAGCTTGCCGGTGGCGTCCAGGTCATTCGATACGGCTTCGCCGGCCACATCGTCGAAGCTGACATCGAATCCATCCTCCTTGTAATCCGCGACCGACTGGGATTTCAGCTCGACGGACGCTGCCGGAGGGTTCGGGGAAACGATGACCGTCGGCCGTTTCGAAGGAGCGACGACGATCCCCTGCACCGACGGATCTGTCGGAGCGGGCATGGCGTTCGAGGCTACTCCCATGCGGGCGGGAACGACCTGCATCTCGACTTCGTTCCCTTCCTGTCCGAAGGTGACGCCATACCTCGGTTTCGGTTCGGCAGCAAGCGCCGCCGGGGCACCGGCCATCCAGGCCACCAGCATAATGACGCCCGCGGCCCGGGACAGGGCATTGTTGAAAAACCGGTTCATGGCAACGACCTCCTCAGTCGACGTTTCACAAGCCAATCTCGCAATCACGCGAGTTCATGGCGCCAGTTCCTGCACGCGGAACAGCACCTTCGCGTTTTCGCGCAGCGGCTTCCCGAAGGTGTACACTTTTGTTTTGCCGTTCATGAGCCGCTCGATTCCGTTGCCTCTCAGGGTGTAGGTCACCTGCTCGAGGCCGCCGGACGTCATGACTTCCATGATACAGCCGTCCACCGTCGGCTCGAGCTTCCGGGCCATCCGCGAGTCGGCATGGAACGTGTCCATGAATATCGCCGCCGCCATGTAATACGCGGCGACATCCTGATCGCTCGCCGAGAGACGGCCCTGCTGGCGCCAGACGTAAAAGTACGCCCCGGCGACCAGGGTCAGGATCAGCACCACGACGACGAGCTCGATCATGGTGAAACCCCGGCCCCCGTTCGAGACCGGCGTTCGAATGCCTGGAACGCGGTTATTTGCCGGGTTCGACGACATACTCCTCCTCTTCGGACACCCTGTATCGGTAGGGAGAGTCGGCCGACATGGCCGAGGAAACGGCGTACGGATCGAACCTGGGATCCCAGTTGATCTGCTTCTTCTGGGAGTTCACCATGTTCGTCAGGTCGATCTCCCCTGCGGCAATGCCGCCCCTGATCGTGAAGGCGTTGCGCGGCGTGAGTTTTCCGCGGAGACAGATCAGCTGGGCTTCGACCGGTTCGGATGTATCTATCGTTATATTTTTCGTGCAGACCAGCGTCAGGGGTTCTGTGGAACGGATGCCGGCCCGGATGTCGATGTTGCCGCCGACGATGAGCACGCCGCCGGCCGTCACGTTCCACTTTCTGTCGATGAGAAGATCCTCGGGGCCGAGATACACGACCCCGGCCACCGCGATGTTGCCGGCCTGGTCGAGATGCCTGTCGAGATACTCCTTCGGCGCGGCATACATGGCGGTGATCTTCGGCCCGAACTCACGTATCCCTTCGATCTCGCAAAGGCCGCCTTCGAACAAGGGCTTCGAGGAAGCGCCGAAGACGCCCTCCGCCCTGCGAAGCCCCTCCGCGCCGCCTGCCCAGAGATCGAGGCCGGTGACGGCATCCGGCGGCGGGTCGGTGTATGCCTTCGAGACGGGGTTCTGCACCGTTCCGGTTTCCCGCTCGGCGACCGCTAGGTAGTTCAGGCCCTCGACGAAGGGCTCCGACACCAGCATCGTCTGGGAATTCCGCCATTTGTTCCAGCCGGCGGCGAGGCCCGATGCGTCGGCGACCATATTCCATAATTGCGCATATAGAACGAAATCGTCGGCGTAGCTTCGCGGCGAGGTCGGCGGATGGAGGAACGCCTGCTTGTAGCCCGCCTCGTCGGGGAAGCCGGGAACGCCGACTTCCTTGAACGTTTTCTCCACTCCGGAAATGTTGATCTTGCAGTCCACCGACCGCACCCGCAGATATCGCCTGAGAACGGGACCGAACAGGAGGGTCGGCGACAGGTCGCCGTTCGTGCCGAACGGCCGGATGATGCTGGCTTTGGGTAGCGACGGGAACAGGTGCCGGACGCTCAAAAAATCCGAGGCGACGACGACGGAGCCGCCCTTGCTGATCGTGTAATCCCGTTTCAGGCCCTGGAACTTCTCGTTGACCTGCGTCACCGTCGTCCCACCGGCCTGAGGCGGGGTGTTGACCGCCGTCTGGAGCGCATCGTTGCTGTAGGCCCCGAACCGGAGCATCGACCGGTCGTCGTACTCCGTGTCCTGGGCGGATCCAGCGAGGTTCAGCGTCCATGGCGAGGTGTCGGAATTGAGGAACACCCACCCGGAGGATTTCGACAGCTCGTTGAGGTCGGGAAGGGCGCCCAGGTCGAGAGCAGGGGTCACCACGTTGAAGCCGCTCCCGGCACCGCGATTGTTCAGAACCAGCGGGGTGCCGTTCGAGAAGCCGGTGCCGTTCGTCGTGCGCTCGAGAGCGTTGACCAGGTCGTCGGAGGCGGGTTTCTTCCGGACGAAACAGGTGAATTTGCCAATCACCGGATGCACCCCGAGATACACCTTGACCCCGCGACTCATGCGGACCTTCCGATGGGCGTTTCCCACCTCGGCGACGGCCTCCACGTCGATGCGGCCCATCTTTTCGACCGGATCGTCCTTGAAGCCCGGCGCTCCGGGGGTGAGCGGCTGCCATTGCGAAAGCCGCACCCGCAGGGACAGGTCGCCGCTTAGCGCGTTGATATACTGCTTCAGCTCGTCGCACGGCTCGACATCGCCCTCGTAGTCCGTCCCCCCGTCGCTGAACATCGCGTCGTAGAAGTCGCGACGCACGAACGCGGGAGAAGCGGTGTACGACCCGCTGGCAAGGGCGGCGATCGCCCACCCCGCCCCCGCTTCGGCAAGCCCGAGCGCCCGGCTGGCGTCGATAAAATACGCCGCGCTATGCACCTGGCCTCTCGTCATGTAACTGAGAGCGCCGAACATCAGGGCAAGCACGAGCGCGATGAGGACGATGGCCGGCAGGAGGAAGCCGCGACGCGTGGCGGAGCCCGCCGGTCGCTGCGCATTCCACGTGGGGCCATTCATCGGTTTTGGCATCGGATCTTCATCATATTCGCAAGGGACCGGCAGAAAAAGAACCGATCCCCCTCATGATACCACGACGACACCGGGAACGGCTCCTCACAAAGGCACAAAGACACGAAGAAATACGGATCATCGTGTCGTGCTTTCGTGACTTTGTTGTGAAAACAAGCATTTCCAGCGTATGGAATATCAGAACGAGCGCACGCGGAGTCAGTTACCGCCGAAGCCGTCGCCACCATCGCCGGTCATCGTTTCGGGCTGTTGGTAGACGGATTCGGGCTTGTTCTCGAATGGGCTCTTCGGCTCGGTCGTCTGCTTGCCGGCTTCGGGCTTCGACTTGTCAGAAGGCTTTTCGGCTGGTTTGTCGGGCTGGGGCTGCGTATCGGGTTCGACGACAGGCTTTTCCTCTTCCTTCGCGGGAATGATCTTGTCGATCTTTCCGGCAGCAAGGGCGAGCGTCTGGCCCACCCGCCACTCGAACTCGGCCATGCCCTGCTGCTCGGGCTGGACGGCGACCTGTCCTTCGACCAGGGTGACGCTGCCGATGCCGTCATTCAGATTGAAGCCGATGGTCGTTCCCCGGACCCCGAGCACCGCGCCCGGAACGCGCACCGAGAAGCCTTTCTTGCCACGTTTGAACGCGGCAGTGAACGCGGCGTTCTTCGTCTCGAAACCGTCGGGACGGCTCTGGATGACACCTTTTCCCGTCACGTCGATCGTGCCGCCACCGTCATAGGCAAGCCGGACGGCGGAGGAAGCGTCGGCGAGCTCGACGACGCCACCCGCGGGAACAGTCGTCGTCTCGGCGGTGATCTGTTGTTTCGAGCCGTCGGGCAGGCCGATCGCGCCGCCCTGTCCGGAAACGGAGGCCCAGGCCTCGGCAGCGGAGGCCGGCTCGGACGCGGAAGCGAGAGCGTGCGGTGCGGCAGGAGTGGCGATGCTCGTCTGCGGAGTTGAAGCCGGCGGAGCCTCCTTGCCACATCCCGGCATGAAGACCACGGACAGGATCATCACCAGACAAACAGCCAGGGTCGAGCGTCGAAATTTCTGCCATGACCGCAATTCCAACATTCCTCTCGATTCGCGCATGTTTTCATCCATCCTTTCATCATTCTCCCGGAAGGCCCATGAATTTCCAGACGCTGCCCGGAATTGATTCCCGACAAAACAAAAGTCAAGTTGGCGTTCCCGTTCGTGCTGGGCGAGAGGCTCAGGGCGAACGGATGGTTTAAATTTTTTCCATGATTCGAGAAGACCTGCTTCCGGCATTCTTCACGGATACTACCTCGGGCGTATCATAAAGTTTTCACAATCGCTGGAAAAGCTGAGTGCCGTCCCTCACGCCGATCGGCCGGATATCCGATTGGCGACAAGCGTTGCATGAGTCCAGGTCAGGGCATGACCGCCGCCGTCGACGACGGTGGAAAGAACGCCCGGAATCGCCTTTCTGACCGCTTCGGCGCTAGCCGTCCCCGAAACGGCATCTTCGGCGCCGGTGATCATCAACACGGGACAGGTGATCGTCGTCATGCCCTCAAGAACCTTTTTGTATATATCAATAAATATATTTTTATCCCTGAACATCGCCTCAAGCGAACCGAACGTCGAGAATTTTCCCGCCAATTCGTCCAGGAGGTCCGGAGCGGCAGCGGCGGGTTTGAACGTCGTTTCCAGGTGCTGACGGATTTTCCCTCCGGCGAGCATGGGTAGCGCCAGGCCCAAAATCGCTCTCAGAACGGGAATGTCGAGCAGTCCCGGAAGACCGGACGGCTGTTCGTTCTCGTCGCGCGGCATCAGATACGGCGCGACGAGACAGACCCCGGAAACCAGGTCGCGATGCCGCTGCGCGAGATCGAGCGCGAAATGGGCTCCCATCGAATACCCGGCGACGATCGCCTTTCCGCCCGCGTTCGAACGGAGAAGCGACGCATAGGCGTCGGCCGCCCGGCCCGGTTCAGCCGGCAAGGGGCTGCTCAGGCCATGTCCCGGCCGGTCGACAGCCAGGCACCGGAACCCGCGTTCGGCGAGAAGTTTCGCCGGCCCAGCCCAGTCGTCCCGGTCGCCGGGATTCCCGTGAAGCATCAGCACCGGCGTGCCTGTTCCGCATTCGCCGAACGCGAGAATCTCCCGCCCCGGAAGCATGATACTCCCCTTGGTGAAAACATCCATTTTGCCCTCCCCTTCCCTCAGAGGCTCAGTCCCTTTCTCCGGAGCGCGCCGATCTGCGCCGGCGTGGGATTGCGCCTGTAATCGACCGCGTCGGTACGGTTGGGAATGCCGACCCACCGGCCTTCGCGCCGAATCCTGCCGAGCACGTCGAGCAGGGCCTGTGCCTCGACCCGGCTCGACGCCTGGGGGATGTCGAGATAGCAGTGCAGCCCCTTCACATCGACCTCACGCCGGACGAGGATGTCGCCATCGTCGATCTTCGCGTTCATCCAGTGGATGGTGAAGCCGACCGGGCGCCCCTCGGCCCAGGCCCATAGATCGCACATCGTCCCGCGATTTTCAGGAAGTATACCGTGATGTATATTTATACACCCGATCGACGGCAGGCCAAGAACAATATCTTTATATATATTTCTAGTCCGCATGTTCACGATCAGGTCGGGGCGGCGACTGCGAAGCCACTCGACCGCCTCGGGCCGGTTCACGCTGTCGCACCGGAAGACAGGAACGCCCGCCCGTTCGGCGGCGTCGGGGCGGGGGTCGCGCAAGACGGCCCGCATCAGGTTGCGGGCGAGCGTGAAAGCGAACTGCGGCGCCCCGACGAGCGGCAACCCGAGAATGTTCTTCAGAAGCACGGCCCTGCTGACGTGCAACAACACCAGCCCGACCGGCTCGACGCCGTCGGGAAGGCACTTCCTGTCGCAGACGCGCCGGACGAGGGAATGGTAGTTATCCCGAACGTAGGTGACATCCGAGGTGACGAACACCACCCGCATGGGCTCAGCCATGGCCGCCGCTCCGCCCGTACCGCGCATGGGCGCCGGCGAACTCGTCGGCGGCCATCGCCGCGATCAGCGAGATCTCGCCGGCCAGCACCGCGGCCGCCACGATCTCGGCAAGCTTGCGCGCGCGGCGCGGGCCATCGCACTCGAGGATCTGCAGGCAGGCCTGCTGGGTCGGAAGCCTCGTGCCGCCGCCGACGGTACCGATCATCAGGCCCGGCAGGGTGACCGAGACGGCGAGCCGGTCGCGGCGCAGCTCGAGATTCGTGACGCCGGTCGCCGACTCGGCCACGCAGGCGGGGTCCTGGCCGGCCGCGATGAACATGGCAGCCAGGATGTTCGCGTAGTGCGCCTGGGAGCCAAACGCGTGGGCATGCAGCGAGGTCATCATCGAGAGCTGGCCCAGCCGCACCATCCGGTCGGCCGAGGTATGGAGATGTTTCTCGACGATCGTCAGGGGGATCTCAACCTCGGCGATCACGCGCTTCCCGCGGTTGCGCGTGAAGTTGACGCCGTTGATTTTCTTGTCGCCCGACAGGTTCGACTCGAGGAACCAGTCGGTCATCGGCCCCCGGTAATGGGCGGCAATCCATTTGATGGCCGCGTGGGTCGCGATCGTGGTCATGTTCTGGCCCGACGCGTCGCCCGTCGAATACACGAACCGCAGGCACAAGGTCGAACCCATCGGGAACGGCTCGATCGCCTCAAGACGCCCGTGCCGCGTCGTCGACTCGGCCGCCGCCTTCAGGTCGTCGTAATGGTTCTCGATCCACTGGTTGAAGGACATCATGTCGAACAGCGTCTCGAAAACGAAGATCGGCGCCCGGACGAGGCTATCGGCGATGACCTTGACGCGCGCGCCGCCCGAGAGCGTGATGACCTGCGCCCCGCGCGCGACCGACGAGACGAGCGCACCCTCGGTCGTCGCCAGCGGGATGTAGTAATCGCCGCGGGCATGATCACCCGCCACCTTGAGTGGGCCGATCAAACCGAGCGGAATCTCGCCGAAGCCGATGAAGCCCTCGATGTTGCCGCTCAGGAAGCGCGCGTCCTCGGGCCTCGGAATGCACTTGACGTTCGCCCCCGTTCGCTTCTGCAGGAACCGCTGGCGCGCCTTCACGGCGTCGGGGCTGTAATCGAGAAGCGGAGGCAGGCGCCCTTCGATCTCGGCCTCGTCGAACACGGCTTCTCCGGCCGCAACGCCGCCGCAGGCGATCAACAGGTCGAACAGGCCGCCGAAATCCTGCACCGCCTCGATCTGGAGTTCACGCATCGGGATCCGGAACTCTTCGCAGAGCTGGGAAACGAGCGCCACCACGCCAAGCGAATCGAGCTGCAGGAACTCCGAGAACCGCTTCTCACGTGTAACCGCTTCGGAAGCGACGTTGAGGAACCGGCCCACGATCTTCCGGAAAATCTCGAACTGCCGGTCGGCTTCGACGCCGCACGGCACGGGTGCCTTTTTCGCAGGCAGCGGCGCCTCGGCAGGCGTCACGCCGCCCCCCAGGTGCTCGAGAAGCCGGTTCCGCTGGACCTTCTGGCTTGCCGAACGCGGCAGCGGCGCCGAAACGACGTGAATCCTGCGGAACCGCTCCCATTCAGGCCAGTCGGCGGTGATGCGCCGGATCTCCTCTTCGATGAAGGCGGCGGCTTCAGCCGGCTGTTTCGTCTGTAGGACCGCCTTCGACGGCTTGACGACCAGGGCCGGATACTCGCTGCCGTTTTCGGAAAAGCCAAGCGCGGCGTATTCCTCGGCGAAGGGCAGCACGCCGAGCCGCATCTCGAGTTCGTCGGGATAGACGTTCACGCCGCCGGGCGGGATGATGACATCCTTTTCCCTGCCGCGCACGTATAAATAGCCATCGCTATCTATCTCGCACAGGTCGCCGGTCCGCAGAAACGCTCCTGAAAACAGCGCTTTCGTATCTTCGTCACTGCCAAAGATACCGCTGCACAGGGTTGGAGAGGAAACGAGCAGTTCGCCGACGCCGTCTTTCACGTTCTCCAGCTTGAACTCGACCCCCTCGGGCGGCCTGCCGACGGCGCTGACCGGGCCCTCCATCGACGCGACGATGCCGCCCGACGTCTCGGTCATGCCGTAGCCCTGGAGTGCCCTGACGCCGCACGTCCGAAGGGCTTCGATGACCTTCGGCGCGACCGAGGCGCCGCCGATGATCATCGTCATGCTCGGAATCGGCATGGGCTGGGCCATCTGCCGGAGCGCCATCACGAATATCTCGGCAAGACGCGGAACGACGAGCAGGAAGCTGACACGGAACCGCACGATCGCCTGCAGGATTTCGATCGGATTGTAGGAAGCCGTCATGACGATCTTCGATCCGATCATCAGCGGGCAGAGGCCGGTGTTCACGAGGCCGTACACATGCGTGAACGGCAGCAGGGCGAGCATCACGTCCGTCTGCTGGTAATTTCCGAGAGACAGGCCCATCTTCGCGGAGGCAACCAGCGCACGGTGGCTCAGGATCGTCCCCTTCGGACGGCCGGTGGTTCCCGACGTGTAAATGATCGCGGCCGTATCCTCGGGGTCGATCGCCGCCGGGGCAAGGCGTGCGGGTTCCTTTTCACCGCGCACCCGCACCAGGTCGAAGTGAAAATTGACGACGCCGCATGGAGCACCGAGCTGATCGACCAGCGCGACCGTCTTGTCCTGGAACTTCTTCGAGGTGATGATGACCCGAGGGTTGCAGTTCTCGATGACGCCGAGCAGGCGCTTGTCCGCGAGCATCCCGTCGACCGGCACCGCGACGGCGCCGTAGCCGGTGATGCCGATGAACACCGGGAGCCACTTGTAATGATTCTCGCCGACGAGGAGAATGCGGTCCCCTTTTCTGACGCCGCTCTCGCCGAGAATGCGGCCCACCTCGCCGACGATCTCGACAAGCTCGCCGTACGTCATGTCGACCCAGCGCCCTTCGCCGACATCGCAGGAAACGGCAGTGCGGCCGGCATCGAACGGCAGCTTCTCAATCCTCAGGATCTTTTCAAACAGCAAGGGGAACCTCCTCGCGAGAATCGCAGATGAAAACGACATCTCCCCAAGTCTACGCGAACGGGGAAGCCCCGGCAACAGAATTGAGGCGCGTTCCGCAGCCAGAACGAAACTCAGGAGGCTCAATTCTGATTGCTTTCTGCATGAAAAAGCCGATGTTCCCGTTCGTGCCGAGCCTGTCGAAGCACGAAAGGCCTTCGCCCCTCGACAGGCTCAGGGCGCGCGGGTGGGGTTCGTTGTACAGGGACCTGAAACGGCTGTTTCGAAAGCCGGGCAAACCGGGCGAATCAGAATTCGTAGCCGGCCCTGAGAGCGATGTCCTTCTCGAGATCCGAGTCGGCGCCGCCGGAAATCAGCGCAAATCTGAGTTCGTAAAATCCCCAGTCGACGCGCCTGTGAAGCCGACTTTCCATGTTCTGAACGTTCGTTTTTCCCTGATCAAAACGTGTTTCGGCAAGCGTCAGGCCAATCCGGGTGCGCTTCGTGACGACGCGCTCGACCGTGCCGGAAATCGTTCGGCTGACAGAGGCCACGCCCGACTCGACCGTGTAGCCAAGCCCCGCGGAACTTTCGCCGAGTCGCGTATTCCCCCAGGTGACGTTGCCCTCGTAAAACGTGCTGTCCGGGAGTTTTTCCTTGTCGAAGAAGAACCGGCCCCCGACCGAGCTTTCGAAATACATCTGCCCCGACTCGAACCCAGCGGTCGCCCGACCGACCCCCGAGCTGGTCACGTCGTTATCGTTGAGCCGGTAATCGGCGGTGAGATCGACGCACTTCCCGTCGTAATACTGCATGCCCATGCGCCACGTGTCGGTCGCCCCACTCGAGCGGTATTCACCGATCAGCCGAAGCGCGTCGATCACGTATCCGAGCTGCGCGGCGCTGTACCGATCGCGCCACTCCTGTTCCGACAAGATCGCGAAAGTCACCTGCTCGTTGAACCGGTAGTTGAGACGGCCTTCAAAGTACCCCGGCTTGTTCTCGTCGTCCTCGAGATCATGCGTCGCAAGTCGCCCCGCCTCGAGGGTCGTACTCAGTCGCCGGCCCCACGGGTATGTCCAGGAGCCGCCGTCAACCGATCGGAACAAGGTATTTCCGCTCCAGATGCGCCCCACCTTGAAGTTCATGGGGGAATTCATGTTTCTGCCGGAAAAAGACGCCTGCGTGAGGAAGTCGCGGCCTGTCTTGGTGCCCCATTCATGCTTGAAGATCGCGTGCCGGAACTGGAATTCGCTCGAGAGATACGGCGTGAAATGGCCGTAGGTGACTCGCTGCTCCGATCGTTCGCGCCAAGAACCAAACGGGGTGGTGACATTCCGCTCGGTGCGCTCGAGGGAGCAGGGAGGCGCCAGTTGCATCGCCGCAGGAAGCGCAAGAAGGGAAGCACAGGACGCAAAAACGCCGATGAGCAGCGCAGTTGCCGCCCACCGGATGCGGGATGTTTCGTTTGCTCTCCGATGCGCCTTCACATTTCTTCTCTTCTGTATCGGCGTAACCGGCTTGAAATCTGAATCTGTCCACACCTCGGTACAATGAGTATAATGGTGAAATAGGGATCAAATGATGAGCAGGTATTCCGACAGGATCGATTTGAGCGACATCCGGTGGTTTCTCATCGGATGTGTCCTTCTTCTCGTTCCGCTGGTGTATATCCTCATCACCATCGAGAAATCGACAGAAGAAGAGTCGTTCTCGTCTCATACGCTCGAAAGTCGCGCATCGGCCTTCGACATCCTGCAAACACGCCCTTCGGGAGCGGGCGGCAGCTCGCCGGCCGGAGGCGGAGGGGTCATGGCACAGATCGAGAGTGGGCAAAGCCCTGTCGAGCATGAACTCGACAAGGCCTGGAAAGCAATCCAGTCCGCCCCCCGCACCCATTCCTATCCACAAGATATGACGCCCGAAGGCATCATGATGTCGGAGGTTGCCGACAATCCAGACATGGTCGATGCCAACGCCAACCTTGACCATGGCGATCTCAAGGCGGCAGAAGTGTCTTACAAGAATGCCCTTTCCCAGGCCCGCGACAATGCATTTCTCGAAGTCGAGGCGTATGGCGGCCTCATGGAGGTCTACAAGCGAACCGGCAACATCAGCGAATTCGTGAAGGCGTTCAAAAACTATGCGCTCGCGGCACAGAAGCTCAAGCACGTTTACGGCCCCGTTGCGGACAATATCGCCAGGGCGTCGGAGATGTTCGCCCAGCTCGCGAAGGTCGATCCGGGCCGCCTGCGCGAAGAGTTGGTCAAAGGCAATCTCGCAATGGGAACCAACGTCGACGTGACGGCATTCATGAAGGCGATCGAGGATGCCCGCAAGCTGCACCCGGCCGACCTTCCGGACAGCGAATCCATCTATCCGAAAAATCCGGGCGGCTGATGGCGACATCACGCTCCATGGTGAAACAGGGGGAAACTCGTATGCGAAACATGCAAGCATCCGGCCGGCAAGGCAATATCCTTTCCGTCGTCATCGTCTTCCTGTCCCTGGTTTTCCTCGTGTCGATGCATCTGGCGAACTCGACCGTCGAGCGCGGCAGGCAGACTCGGCGCTCCGTCACGGGTGACCAGGCGGCCTGTCTCGCGGAAGCCGGTCTCAACCGCGCCATCCACATGCTCAGCAAATCGATGAACAACCCGGATATGTTCAAGGCCGATGCGAAGATCCAGAACTTCGCGCTTCTGCTGCGATACCCGCTCAAAGCCGCCCCGAACAACCCCTACACGTTCGGCGGAGACCTCGGAACCGATGAACTGCTCGATGTGAAGGGATTCGAGAACACGCCGTTCAAGAACAAGATCGAACTCAAGACCGCTGACCTGCGCCTCAAGCCACAGGGTGAAGACACGATGGACAAACTCGTCGATTACATGGGCGACGGCAGGGCGAAGGATTTCGACGTCACGGTCACGGTTGAAGTCGACAAGGCATTCCGCATCACTCCGAAGAAGCCCGACGACGGCGAATATAAAGTTCCTGGCATAGACATCGAGTTCTCGACGCGCCAGGACATCCTCGACTTTCTCGAGAACAAGGGCAGAATGGCGTTTTTGCTGTATTTCCCCGACTGGCTGAAGCTGTTCAACTTCGCCATCCCCATCAAGGTCTGGATCCCCCTGATCAACAAGGAGATCACGCTCGCGACGATCGACCCGACCCCGGTCATCGACCTTGCGGTCAAGCCCCTCACCAAGGGCAGCGAGTTTGCCTCGAACTGTAACCGGCCAGACGGCCTCGGCATCAACGATTATTTCACCCTCGACGTGATCGCTCGCATGCTTGCCCAGGCCTTCGGCAAGCCGACCATCTACCCCTTCAAGTGGCTGTACGACGAGAATTTCTTCCCGAAGGTCGCCGACCTGTGGCCCGCAGGGATAGGCGAGGTGCCGACCGGGTTCGAATACCACGTCGAGAAATACGGCGAGATCAAGTTGATGTCGGTCGCCCGCATCACCTTCAAGGACGGCACGTTTTCGGAAAGGCGCATCGAGGCGACGAAGGAATTCAAAGTCTCCGATATACAACCGATGGCGCCGTTGTACAGTTTCTTCGCGGCCAACCTCAGCAACGACAAGATGAACTTCAACGATTACGGCGGCAGCTTCTACGTCAACAACAGCGGCGGCCGGATCCAGGACAAGGAAACCCGCGAGAAAAACAAGGAAGTCGGCGGCCAGATCCGCATCAACTATATGCCCGACGATTACAAGAGCGATGAGGAACCCGGCACGCCGCTGCTGGTCAACTGCTCGATGATGGGAGACTGGAAGGGGCCACAGTTTGCCCAGAACGCGATCGGGAACACATTTTTGAACCTTTCCAGCGGCATCGATGGCCTGATGATGCTCGGACGTGACAAGGACATGGTTGTCTCCCAGGCTGAATACAACGTCGACATGACCTTCTATACGAAGTCGAAAAAGCTGGACGCCGAGAAATACGGCATTCCGAACATCAAGAGTCTGAAGTTCGAGAAACTGAACCGAGGCTTCTCCTTCTCGTCGGATGTCGCAAAAAATGCGAAGTTCCTCAACAAGGACCCGAAATACAAGGAGAATCGCGAGACATGGCGTTCCAGCATCAAGCGTGTGAACGCTGGCAAATGGTGGGCCCCCGAACCGCCGGCCGAAGGGCCCGAGAAAGGGAAAGAAAGCGGGATCAATTTCATTCCGGATATTTCAAAAGTCAGCAGCAACATCATCAGCTTCGGAATCTCGCTGGCGCAGCGCGGCCTCGGAAAGGCACTTCCGAATGCCCCCGTCGCGTTCGCCGAGGAAAGCAACACTGCCAACGAAGGCGACGCGTTCATCGACTTCGAACTTCCGTGGATGGGAACGCGCAACAGCGTCTACACGCTTCCCACGCTGGGCTGGGGCCAGAACAAGACGCACTTCTTCGGCACGAACACCCAGTATCCGACGCTGTCACGCGACATCGAAGGCATGGTGGCCAAGCGATATCGCCAGTGGCATGTCACGATCATCGGCCTCTCCCAGGCCGACCGGCTCCCGCTGCTGCCGTTCCCGCCTCCGTGGTGCTTCGTTCCGCCGATCCCGATCCCCGTTTGGTTTTGCGACGAAGTCATAAATAAATATGACTATAATTTGTGGTTCCTCAAACCGTTCGATGTCGAGACGAACGCCGCGGATACGGCTCTGACGGCGTATGATCCATCGAAGATGGTCAACTGTCCCGCCAATTTCTACGCGATCGAGCAGTTCGCGAAGAAAGCGACCTACTACTACCCGAACTACGACGCCTTCCTAAAAGACCTGCCCAACCGCATGGTCGACACACCCCAGGGCAAGGCGTTCATGCTGAACGGCGTCAATTTCATCGCGGGTTCGCTCGGCTCGGATAAAACGCCTTTCGCCCCAGCCGAAGGTGACACGTTCAACGTCGTCGGCAAGGGCATGATCGTCTGTTCCGGCAACGCGTATCTCGGTTGCAACGTCAAATGCATCGACGATGCGAACGTCGCCGAAAATCCCGACAAGCGAACGGTGTTCAGCCTGATCGTGCGCAACGGCGGTCTGATCGTCACCAAGAGCGGGAACGTGATCTTCGAAGGATCCTTGTACACCAATGTCGGCCTCTACGTCCCATCGAGCACATCACTGAAC
>JAGOCE010000429.1 GCA_017998915.1 Candidatus Ozemibacteraceae bacterium | reverse complement strand
CGAGGTTCGAGGTACCGAGAATGTTGTTCTTGATCGCCTCTTCGGGGTTCGATTCCATCAATGGGACATGCTTATGAGCCGCCGCATGGAAGACGATGTTCGGTTGATGCTCACGAAACACGGCTCGTATCTTTGCATCATGCTGGACGTCAGCGATGATCGGAACCAGCTTTGTATGTCCGAGGTCCGTACGTTCGCTCAGTTCCTGATGAATCGTGTAGATGCTGTTTTCGCCATGTCCCAGCAATAACAACAGAGAGGGCTGGAACGGCAGGATCTGGCGACAAATTTCACTGCCGATACTACCGCCGGCACCTGTCACAAGGACGATTTTTCCGGTAATATATGCAGCGATCTCGGCTAGGTTGATGTCGGAAGGTGGCCGACGCAGCAGGTCCTCGACCGAGATATCGCGAAGCTGCATGCTCAGTAGTTTTCCCTCGATCAGTTCCTGCATTCCGGGAAGCGTCTTGAACCGGACCTTCGAGCCACGGCACAGGCGGATGATTTCACGGATTTCTTCTCCCGGGGCGGATGGAAGGGCTATGAAGATTTCATCGATTGTATGTTCGTCGACAACGCTCTTGAGCATTTTTCTGTTTCCGAGCACCTCGACACCATGGATGATTTTTCCAAGTTTCTGAGGGTCGTCATCGAGAAATCCCCAGATCTGGTAGGGCAAATTCTCATTTCGCCTGATTTCACGTACAACACTCTCACCGGCTCTACCGGCTCCGAAGATAAGCACTCGGCGGGGTGGGTTTTTCGCTTTGCCGTAAATGAGCGTCCGGAGGGGCTCGATCTCGGCGACGTTGAGCATGATGCGGGGTAACATGCGCGATGCGCCAAGAAACACCGTACCGAGCATCCAGTCCATCACGAGGACAGCCTTGGAATACCACATTCCGGGGGTGATTAGGGCAAATACCAGTTTCAAAACGGTGACAGCCGTCACTCCAATGACGATAGCCATCAAATCAGGAATCGAAGCATACCTCACTGAGCGCCGGTACAACCCCAGAAGGGAAAATATCGCCAGTGCAAAAGGAAGAGCAGCCGGAATCATCCAGAGGAAAAAGTTGTAATGATGAGACTCGAGCGCTTCGAAGCGCAGGTAGATGGCCGAAAGAAACGCAAGGGAAATACAAACGATGTCGTTGATGACCAGGACGATACGCCTGAGATCTCTGTATTGAACCTGCACCAGCAACGGAATCCTCCCAAGGGGTCCAAATATATGGAGCCTGAGTATACACCTCTGCAGGAAAAAGCCCAACTTCTTTTCAACGATTAGGCAGAGGAAAGTTCATCCCCGCCAAATCACAGAGGTTTCACAGAGAAAAATGACATTACACGCAAGAAGAACTCCTTGCGCTTGCCTTGAAAAGCTGCCAGGGGAACGGTTATTCGAAGCTTTCGAAGACGTGGAAGCCGGCGTTGCGGATGGTTTCGTCGCGGCGGACGGCGTCGAGGTCGGAGGCAACCATTTCTTTCACGAGCTGGGCAAGGTCGCAGGAGGGCTTCCAGCCGAGCTTTTCGCGAGCTTTCGTGGGATCGCCGAGAAGGAGGTCGACTTCGGTGGGGCGGAAGTAGCGAGGGTCGATCTCGACCAGCACACGGTCGGTTCCCTTTTCGAGGCCTTTTTCGTTCACGCCGGTGCCCTGCCATTCGATTTCCATGTCGAGTTCGCGGAAAACCATCGTGACGAAGTCGCGGACACTCGTGGTCAGTCCGGTTGCGATGACGAAGTCGTCCGGCTCATGATGCTGGAGGATCAGCCACATCGCCTCGACATAGTCGCGGGCGTGGCCCCAGTCGCGTTTGGCATCGATATTTCCGAGAAACAGTTTTTCCTGGAGTCCTTCGCGGATACGACAGGCAGCACGGGTGATCTTGCGAGTGACGAACGTTTCGCCGCGAAGCGGGCTTTCGTGGTTGAAGAGGATACCGTTGCTGGCAAATATTCCATAGGCCTCGCGATAATTCACGGCTATCCAATACGCGTAGAGTTTCGCGGCGGCATACGGGCTTCGAGGATAGAACGGCGTCGTTTCGCGCTGAGGGGTTTCCTGGACCTTTCCGAACAATTCGCTGGTCGAGGCCTGATAAAAGCGGGTTTTCTTTTCGAGACCGAGAATGCGAATCGCTTCGAGGATGCGAAGGACGCCGAGACCGTCGGCGTTCGCCGTGTATTCAGGGGTCTCGAAGCTGACCTTCACATGGCTTTGGGCCGCAAGGTTGTAGATTTCGTCCGGCTGGGTTTCCTGGATGATGCGGATCAGATTGGTCGAGTCGGTCATGTCGCCGTAATGAAGTGTGAAATCATAGCCCGACTCGTGGCGGTCTCGATAGAGGTGGTCGATTCGATCAGTATTGAAGAGCGAAGACCGGCGCTTGATCCCGTGAACGCAATACCCTTTGTCAAGAAGGAATTCAGCCAGATATGCTCCGTCCTGGCCGGTGATTCCCGTTACGAGGGCGGTTCTTTTCCGTCTGGTTGTCATGACTCAATCCTTCCCGAAATCGAATTTCTCGAAATATATTCCTGCCATGCCCTGAAGATGCCGTCTTCAAGCCTGACACGAGGCCGCCAGCCGAGAGCGGCGATTCGGCTCACATCGAGCAGCTTTCGAGGCATGCCGTCCGGCTTTGAGTTGTTCCAGACGAGCCGCCCTTTGAACTCGATCACACGGGCTACCGTCTCGGCAAGTTCTCGAATCGTCAACTCTTCACCACATCCGATGTTGAACAATGCAATTCGATCAGGCCGGAATAGACGCTCATCGGAGCTTTCCAAGAGGAACACGCACGCTTCGGCCATGTCATCGCTGTAGAGGAATTCACGACACGGCGTCCCGCTCCCCCATATTTCTACCGTGTCGGCTCCGGCCTGTTTCGCCTCGTGGAATTTGCGTATCAGAGCGGGTAGAACGTGGGAGTTTTGCAGGTCGTAGTTATCGCCGGGGCCATAGAGGTTCGTCGGCATAGCCGATATGAAGCGAGTATTATATTGCCGATTATACGAGTCGCACATCATCACACCGGCGATTTTCGCGAGAGAATAGGGGGCGTTCGTCGGTTCAAGAGGACCACTCAGAAGGTATTCCTCGCGCATCGGCTGAGGACATTCCCTCGGGTAAATGCATGATGAGCCGAGAAAGAGAAGGCGCTTTACACCATGTCGCCAGGAAGCGTGGATGACGTTCGTCGAGATGGCGAGGTTGTCGTAGATGAATTCGGCCGGATAGGTCGAGTTCGCATGGATTCCGCCGACTTTTGCGGCAGCGAGCAAAACGTATTCAGGCTTTTCAGTCGAGAAAAAGGCTTCGACGGAAGCCGCATCTCTGAGTTCGAGTTCAGCGTGTGTCCGCAGAAGAAGGTTTGTATATCCGTGGCCATCGAGAGCACGAACAAGCGCACTTCCAGCCAGGCCCCGATGGCCGGCGACATAGATCTTCGAATCGGGTTGCATGGCCCGAATG
>JAGOCE010000428.1 GCA_017998915.1 Candidatus Ozemibacteraceae bacterium | reverse complement strand
GCCGAGGAGGCGGCGGTAGGCTTCGTCGAGCAGATCGAGCATGTGTCCGAAGAATCTCGCCACCCGGTTCTCGTGCTCTTCGCTCTCGAGGTTACGGGCCGCGAGCATGGGGGTCAACGTGAAGCTGACGACGAGCGAAACGAGCACGGTCGCGGTGACGGTGATGCCGAAATGGTACAGGAACCGCCCCACGATGCCGCTCATCAGCGCGACCGGCAGAAACACGGCGACCAGCGAGAACGTCGTCGCGGTAACGGCCAGGCCGATCTCCTCCGTCGCTTCGCCGGCCGCCTTTTCGGCGGTTTTCCCCAGGCGCAGGTGCCGGTAGATGTTCTCGATGACGACGATCGCGTCGTCGATCAGAAGGCCGATCGACAGCGAGAGGGCCATCGTCGTCATCATGTTCAGCGACAGGCCGAGAATCCGCATGATCACGAACGCCGCGAGCAGCGAGGTCGGGATCGCCAGAGCGGAGATCAGCGTCGAGCGCAGGTTCCGAAGGAACACGAGGATGATCAGGACGGCCAGGATACCCCCGACGACGATGTCGACCATCGTGGCGTGAATCGATTCCTCCGTGAAGGGTGTCGTATCCATGGGAATCGAGATGCTGACGCCCTTGGGAGCGCTCTGGCTGAGTTCTTCGATGGCTTTTTTGACGAGCTGCGCCGTTTTCACGGCGTTGGCTCCGGACTGCTTCTGGATCTGCATGCCCACGATCGGTCTGCCGTCGACAAGGCCCACCGACCGCTCATCCTCGATGGCATCTTCGACCTGGGCGACTTCGCCCAGGGTGATGCGGGTTCCTTCGATCGTGGCGATCGTGAGGCTCCTGAAGGACTCGACGTCGGCGAGTTCGCCCATCGTTTTCACGACGAACTCACGACGGTCGTCCTCGATCTTGCCGGCCGGAATCTCGATATTCTTCGATCGCACGGCCTGGACGACCTCGGCGGCGGTCAGGCCGTGGGCGTTCAGCCGGTCGTTGTCGATCCAGATCTTGATTTCGCGTTCCCTGATGCCCATCTCCTTGATGGCGCCGACGCCGGAAACGCTCTGCAGACGGTTTTTCACGACATCCTTGGCGTATTTCGACAACTCGCCGACCGAGAGGGGGCCCGAAATGGTGAGGGCGAGGATCGGGACGGCGCCGGTGTCGAACTTCTCGATGACGGGCGACTCCATCGCTTCGGGCAACTCGCTGCGGATGCCGGCAACCTTGTCGCGGACATCCTGGACGGCGACGTCGATGTTGCGGTCGAGCTTGAACTCGGCGATGACGCGGGCGACGTTTTCCGCGCAGACGGATTTGACGCTTTCGATGCCGCTGAGCGCGGCGACCTGCTCTTCGATCTTGTCGGCAACCTTCGACTCAAGCGTTTCCGGGCTGGCGCCGCGGTAGACGCAGGTGACGGTGACGGTCGGGAACTCGACCTCGGGGAACTCGTCGACGCCGAGGTCGCGATAGCAGAGGGCGCCGAACAGCGCCACGGCCAGGAAGGCCATGATCGTGGTGACGGGCCGGCGGATGGCGGTGTCGGCGAGAATCATCGGGCGGCCTCGTTTCCGACCGTGACCGGCGTGCCGTCGACGAGCTGGTCGAAGCCGCTGTCGACGATCGGCGTGTCGCTGGCGAGGCCGGAAAGAATGGAGATGCGGTTGCCGCGTGAGAAGCCGACCGTCACGGGAGTTTTCTGGGCTTTTCCGTCGCGGACGGTGAAGACGTAGCCCGACCGGGCGGCGCCCTGGGTCGCGCCGGTGCCGTCGCTCGTGATTCTTACGATGCCGGCCGGCACGATGCGAGTTCCGAGGTTCTCCCGGACGACCGTGTCGACGTCGGCATACCCGCCGTGACTCAGCTTGTGGTCGGTATTGGGAATGACGGCGATCGTTTCGAACGTCAGGGTCTTGCGGTCGATCGCGGGAATGATCGTGTTCACGCTGGTGATCACGGGCCCGGAAACGAGCGGCGATCGAATGATCACCCGGGCGCCGAGTGTGAGGAAGGGGAGGACGCGCTCGGGAAGGCGGATGCGGAGCTCGAGTTCCGAGTCGTCGACGAGGGTGAGGGTCTGCTTGTCGCTCGGTTCGTGGTCCATGAGCGATTTCGACGTGATCAGGCCGTCGAACGGCGCGAGGAGTGTCGAGTTGTCGAGCCGGCGTTTGGCGGCGCGGACGCCGACGTTTGCGGTCGCAACGAGGGTTTTGGCCGCCGACAGTGCCGCCTCGGCTTGCATGATCTGCCGATCGGCCACCTCGACGCCGTTCTGGGCGAGTTTGAACTGGCCTTCGATCTGATCGAACTGCTGTTGGGGAATCGTGTCTTTCTCGCGGAGGCTTTTTGCGCGATCGTAATCTCGGGTCGCGGTTTCGAGGCGGATCTGCGCCTGTTTCTTCGCGACGCGGGCGGTTTCGAGGGCCGCCGAAGCCGCGGCAACCTGGGATTCGGCCGATGTGACGGCCGTCATCGCCTGGTCGAGCGCGATGTTCGCGTCTTCGAGATCGAGAACGGCGAGGGGCTGGTCTTTGCGGACCCGGTCCCCCTCGCGGGCCAGCACGCGGTCGACGAAGCCGGATGTCTTGAACTGGAGCGTCGCGCGCTGGGGCGCGATCAGTTCGCCGGTCGTGCGCTCGATCCACTCGACCGAACCGATCGCGGGCGTCAGAAGGGTCACGGGGATCGGGTCACCCGCCGGTCCGGCAAAAAGAAACGCACTCTGGAGGAAAACGAGTAGTGATATTGTATATAATATATAGTTGCTTCGTTGAAATTTGGTCGGCGAAATCATTGGGCCTCCTGGCGAGTCGGTCATTGGGAACGGCGAAACGTGAGATCGTCTATTTCAGTGGAAGAAGGGCGTGTTCGAGGCCGCCGGCGGCGTGCCAGAGGGCAATTCGGGCGAGTTCCCGGTCGAAGCCGGCGGTGACGCGGCGCTGGCGGGCCGAGACGAGCGCCGATTCGGCGTCGAGCAGGTGCTGCGAGGTGACGGCCCCGGCCTTGAACCGCTCTTCGGTGAGACGCAGGGATTCGGCGGCTTGCGCCTCCGCCTGGGTCGAC
The DNA here is from genome assembly GCA_017998915.1 of Candidatus Ozemibacteraceae bacterium. Lineage (GTDB taxonomy): Bacteria > Muiribacteriota > Ozemobacteria > Ozemobacterales > Ozemobacteraceae > MWAR01. The sequence continues at coordinate 451 of JAGOCE010000428.1, read as the reverse complement.
AGTTCGAGCCGCGCGTGCGCCTCCTCGATGCGGAGAAACGCCTGATGAATGGCGAGCAGTATATTTCGTTCGAGATCTTCGAGGTCGTGGGTCGCCTTGCTTTTGGCGGCTCGCGCTTCCCGCACCTTGCTGCGGGTTTCGCCGGCGTCGAACACGTTCAGGCCGACATAGACGGTGGCGTCCCAGTTGTCCTGGGCCGTGGCGAACTGGTTGCCCGAACTCCAGTTCCACTGGAGGGCGACGTTGGGCAGCAGGGCGCCTTTCGCGGCCTTCGCCGAGAAGTCCTGGATGCGGACCGCTTCGCGGGCGGCTCGAAGCAGGGGATGACTGCGGGTGGCGAGGGAGACGGCGTGCTCCTCGCTCAGTTCCGGCGTCGTGTCGGGGTTCGCGGGAACGGGGATCGCGGTCGGTTCGATCGGAAGGCCGGTCAGCATCTCCAGGCGTGCTTTCG